>JAKASH010000009.1 GCA_021828225.1 Acidobacteriota bacterium
CCGATCTGCTTCGCGACCCTCGAAACGGCCCTCGAGTAGCCCTACCAACGCTTTTGCGCCTCTTTTACTCCACTTTCTCGACACTTTGAGGTTGCTCGTAACCCCTTGCCCTTCGGCGGCTTGCGTGCTGACTACTATGCTCGCGTGTCGTTTTCGCAGCGAAAACGACACGCTCGCTGCCGCGCGCTGCGCGCGCCGTTGTGCGTCCTGTTCCGGATTTGTGGTGCGACATCCCGATGATTTGGTGTGCGCACGTTCGCGCGGCTTGACAGAGTTGTGATGACGTGTTGCGGCCAAATCCTGATGGTCGCAATCCGTTCACTTGAGAGTGCATTGGCGGATAGATAGCCGCCACGCGTACGGCCGACAGCCGAATCGTAGGACGCAACTACGTTGTGTCGATCGTGACCAGTTGTGACATCACGGTTGACACGTGAGCGCGACCGTGACTGTCAGGAAGGAGGTGAATGTGCAATGCGTGAAGTAACCATTGTGACGGATGGAAGTTGTATCGGAAACCCTGGTCCTGGCGGTTGGGCTTGCATTCTCCGTTGTGGGACCGAGTCACGTGAACTCAGCGGCAGCGATCAGGACACGACTTCGAACCGCATGGAGTTGATGGCTGCCATCGAAGGTCTGCGCGCACTGAAGTCGCCATGCCGTGTACATCTGGTGAGCGATTCTCAGTACTTGAAGAAAGGAATCACAGAGTTCCTTCCAAGATGGAAGGCTAACGGCTGGGTCAAACGCAATGGTGAGCCTGTGCTGAACCAGGACCTTTGGGACCAGCTCGATCAGCTCGCCCAGAAGCACGATATTCAGTGGGAATGGACCGCCGGACATGGAGATCATGCCGACCAGAACCGTGCGGACCAATTGGCGTTTCAGGCTGCCCGAGCGCAGGCAGCGTTTGGAACACGATGAGGAGCGTATCCAGTCCGAAGTGTTCCGCCTGTGAATCTGATGTGCTGTGTCAACAAGAGGCCGCGATTCGCCAGCGCATCGGTTTGAGAACGGCTGACCAATCGACTGCCCGTCGCCCGAAAACAACGGCGAGTGAGGTTAGCACAGAGCAAGCGGAACTATGTGCCAAGGCCCAGAATTTTTTGAAGGCCTGGCAAATCCACATGCTGGCGAACCAAATCAACCAGAGATGCAAACAGGTTTGAGGCAGCCGTGCAAGGGGTTAGAGCAAGCGGCTGCCAACCTCGGCGGGTCCGCATCTCATTCAAAAGCCGCCGCCGAAAGGATGGTGTGTCGAACGCGCCATGAAGATACGTCCCTCGCACCCTCCCGTTCTCGGACTGAGACCCGTCAAATTCACGCACTGGCTTGCCCGAGCGTTCGATCACCTGAAATAAAGGACGACAAGAGCCCACAGAGGTTGTCCGTCCCATATGAATTTCATATCCAGTGAGTGCTTCCTCGTGATCCAGGCTTAGGGCGCGCACCTGCTGAGTGGTCTTTTCCGGCTCGAATGTTGTTTGGACATCAAGGAGGCCGAGCCCTTCCATGGAGTCGGTTCGAGATTCAACCGCGAGCGGATCGAATAGCTTCTGACCGAGCATTTGGTAGCCGCCACAAATTCCAAGGATGGGAACGCCGACACCGTGCCAGCGATGAATATAATCCGCCAGGCCGGAAGATCGGACGAAAGCGAGGTCCGCCATGGTGGCCTTTGATCCTGGCAGAATGAGCAGGTCCGGGGGCCGTTCATCAAGCCGAGGCGCGCGCCGCAGATAGCGCAACTCGACGTCAGGCTCTCTCTCCAGAGGCTCGAAATCTGTCGAGTTTGAAATATGCGGAAAGAGGATTACTTGAATGAGGAGCTTATGCGTATCGGTGGGCTTTGGCTGCCACCATTTTGACTCTGCCAAACTGTCCTCCTCGGGCACTCCAAGGTCGGGAACGAACGGCAACACGCCAAGAACTTTCTTTCCTGTCTTCGCTTCCAGGAACTCAAGCCCGTCTTGTAAGAGTGAAACGTCTCCCCGGAATTTATTAATCAAAAATCCTTTGACGAGCGCCCGCTCGTCCTCCTGCAGCAATTCCAAAGTTCCCACCAGCGACGCAAACACTCCGCCTAAGCTGATGTCGCCGACGAGCAGGACGGGAGCGCAGGCCATTTGAGCCACCCGCATGTTGACAATATCGAAGGGCCTCAAGTTGATCTCAGCAGGACTGCCCGCGCCTTCGATGATGATGATGTCGTGCTGTTCGGAAAGCGTCGCCAGCGATTCGCGGATGACACCGATCAGACGGGGTTGGACCGCGTGGTATTCGCGCGAGTTCATAACTCCCAGAGCTTTCCCCAGAACGACCACCTGAGCCCCTGTGTCGGTCGAAGGCTTCAAGAGAATGGGATTCATTTCGACAGTCGGTCCAATGTCGCACGCCTGAGCCTGGAAAGCCTGAGCGCGGCCGATTTCTCCGCCTCCTGCCGTCACAAAGGAATTATTCGACATGTTCTGGGCCTTGAAGGGAGCAACGCGAAACCCCTCCACACGGAAATATCGGCAGAGCGCCGCCGTAATGACACTTTTGCCTACACTGGAACCTGTGCCTTGAATCATGATCTTCTTCGCGGCCATCGTCTTAGCCCTTCCGGAGTCTTCTCAAGCGTTCGCCGACAACACGCAATGCGGCGAGAAGGCGCTCATTCTCTTTGTGAGTGCGAACGGCAAAGCGCATGTACGGTGGCCCCAAGCCCTTAAATCCGCGAGAATCTCGTATCAGTAAACGCATGTTCTCGAGCTTTTGCCGAAGCATGTTCCCGCTGATTCGTGGTGATTTAATTTGACCAAGAACAAAATTCGTTTGGGAAGGAAACGGTTCGAGCCATCCAAGGTTTTGAAGGCCAGCCAACAGATATTTCCGCTCGCTCGCCACGAGCGCCAACGTCCTCTTTCGGTAAGCGGAGTCTTTTATTGATTCCGTGGCGGCGGCAAGCGCCAGCGTATTTACAGACCACGGTTCAATGGATCGGCCCAGCCTCCGCGCGACCGAGGGATGAGCAACCACGTAGCCGATCCGCAAGCCGGGAAGCGCATAGAATTTGGTCAGCGAGCGCACGACGATCAAGCGCGGCTCCGCGGCCGCCCGTTTGGCGAGCGAGATCTCCCGCGTAAACTCGATAAAAGACTCATCCACAATAAAATGCGCGGCCTCTCTCCGGCAGCAAGCGGCGATTTCCAGCAGAACATAATGGGGAATGACTGTCCCGGTTGGGTTATTGGGATTGGCCAGCAAGATCACATCGGGCCGCTCCTTTTTCACAATGCTTAGAAATGGGACCGGCTTGAGACGAAACGAATCCTCCGGTCGAAGCCGGAATTCTCTAATGCTGCACTGAACGGCTTCGAGCGCGGGATAGTATTCGGCAAAACCGGGTGCGATGAGCAAAGCCTTCCGTGGCTTTAAGCAGCGCGGGATCAAATGAAGCAACTGCGTGGCGCCATTTCCGAAAACAATGCATTCCGGGTCTATCGCTCCTTGGGAAGCGATCAGCTGACGAAGCTCTTCCTGGCGCTGGTCGGGATAATGGCAGACACAATGAAGCTCACGCCTGAGACGACGATAGGCTTTCGGGGAAAGGCCCAACGGATTGATGCTGGCGCTGAAATCGGTAAGACACGAAGCGGGAACTCCGAGCCTTCGAGCCGCTCCGAAAATGTCTCCGCCATGCGCAACTAGAGGCATGCCATTCCTCGAAACGCCACGGCAACGGCTATCCACACCACGACCGCCAGTATTGAGGTAACGTAGAGCAATCGCCTGACCGCTTGATATGATTTGACCGTGAGCTGGCGGTCCGCATCACCGATGTGCGGTTTGCGGACTGAGCGACCGGAATAGACGTTGGTTCCACCCAGCCGGACGCCGAGCGCCCCGGCGTAGGCCGCCTCGGGGAATCCCGCGTTGGGACTGGGTTGCAATCGCGCATCCCGAAAAATGATGTGGAGGCTCTTTCTCCACGGCATGCGGAGCACCCAAGCGCCCAGCGCGACCAGCGCTGCGGTCAGACGAGCCGGGAGGTAATTCGCTACGTCGTCCAGCCGAGCCGCGGCGCGGCCGAAATCAAGGTACCGTTCATTCTTGTAGCCGAACATCGAGTCCAGCGTATTGATTGCTTTATACGCGACCGCCGCCGGCACCCCTCCGATGGCCAAGTAGAACATGGGCGCCACGAAACCATCGGAGGTATTTTCAGCGACGGTTTCAATGACCGCGCGCAGGATTTCCGGCTCCTCCAAGGCCTCGGTGTCGCGACCCACAATCATCGCCAGCGCAGCTCTCGCTTCCGGCAGCCGGCCACTCTCGAGGTTAACGATTACCGCTCGCGCGGCCTGATCCAAGCCTCTGACCGACATTGTCGTATAAGCGAGCCAAACCGTGGCAATATCCCCTGCCAGCGGCGGAAGATTCGCAACCGCATTCAGAAAGAGCCAGGTTGCAGCCGCTGCCGCAAGAGGGATAGCCGTGGCGATCAGAAAGCCCGAAAGCAGCAAAACTTGCCGAGAATTCACCACTTTTCGGAGCTGTTTCTCCGCTGCCGAGGCCGCGAACCCTATAAGTCTCACGGGATGCGGCATCCAGGGTGGATCCGCGAGCGTCAAATCCGCGGCATAGGCCAATAAGAGTTGCGCGCACGTCACCGGAGATCCCTTCCAGCTCACATTAGCGTCGCAAAGCGTTCGGACATCCGCTGGCGCTCGATGGGTTCATCTTCCTTCCAGACCAATTTCACGACGGAGTCTGGGGGAATCAGCCCCGAAAACAACTCGGGGTGAATGATTTGTGCAAGGATTTCCAGGCCGGTCACGATGCGCGGTCCCGGCCGGCTGAAGTAAGCCGGGCTGTCCGCGATATACACACGGCCATTCCTTACGGACGGCAAGTTGTACCATCCCGGCCTTGAAGCAAAGCGATCCACTTCAACCATGGATCGGGGAACCTTGTAGCCGCAAGGCATGATGACCAGAACTTCCGGCGAATACGCAACCACCCGCTCCCACGCGATCACAGTTGAAGACCGCCCGTCTTGCCCCAATCCATCGGTTCCACCTGCGAGGCGAACCATTTCCGGAATCCAATGCCCACCCGCCATGACCGGGTCCATCCATTCCATACAAAAGACACTCGGGTGGGTTCGGGCGGAGGAAGCCATCGAGGCAACCCGATCCATACGCCTTTCGAGCGCGTGAACAACCTCGCGCGCGCTCGCCTCGCGGCCGGTGACTTCTCCGACCACGAGGATGGTGTCGAGAATCTGGCGAAGGGTCTGCGGCTCAAGCGAAACGATCTGACACGGTCCGGCCAAAATCCTCGCCGCTTCACGAACCTGTGAAACAGGAACCGCGCACACGCTGCATAGTTCCTGAGTCAGGATGACGTCAGGATTGACTTGTTGGAGCCGTCGTTCATCGATCCGATAGAGGCTATGGGCGGAATGCTTGTCTGAGTTCACAGCGCGATGGACCTCATCGCTATGCAGAGTGGGCGGAATATCGCTGGTCGAAATAATCGGTTTAGTCCGCACCTCGGGCGGGTAGTCGCACTCGTGTGATATGCCGACCAATTCTTCTCCAATCCCCAGGGCATACACGATTTCCGTGGCGCTAGGAAGCAGCGACAGGATGCGCATATTGACTCCTTTCCGGACCTTCACGCTTGGCGGAAGGCTGCACGACCGCGACGACCGTCAGCCAATGCGGTTGCATTTCACTGAGGCCGCCGAGCGTGGTCTCAATGATATTCTGGTCAGGCAGTGTCAGCCTCTCGCAAACCAGAACCGACAGGCATTCTTCAACCCTGTTTTCTATCAAGTAGCGCGCCGCAGCGTCGGGGCGCAGCTCTTCACCGGAGAGCATCAGCAGGTGCCGGCCCCGGAGGAGCGCATCGCGCATGAACCGTTTCCGTTCCTCGATGTCGCCGGACTCGTGAAAGGTGATGACGACGGCTTCATCAATGTTGATTCGAGCGAGTGAAGCGGCGATTTGCACGGAACTTATGCCCGGAACAATCTCGATCTCATAGTCCTTAAACAAGTCGAGTAACCCTCGCAAGCCTGAAGAAATGCACGGGCCGCCAATCCGCAAAATTGCCACGCGGGCTTCCGTATGGCGAAACTTGCCAGCGACTTCAAGAGCAAGCTCCCGGTAGTTTTTCACGTTTTGAAGGTAGATTTCCTTCCCAGCCAGAAGGTCTTTCGCCGGAAGCAGGTCAAGATCCCAACCCAAAACGATTTGTGATCGGGCGATGCGATCGCGCGCCCTCTCGGTGAGAAAATCACTGCCGCCTGGCCCGACTCCGACGATATAGGCTTGAGGTTTCATGGCTTCCTCTCGTCGGATAGCATTCGAGGCACCGGCAGTACCACGGGGAGATGATTCGTGTCCGACGACAAAACTTCTACCGGTCCCTCAAACGCCTCCTGCAACAGATTGCCGGATAGCACGTCGGCGGGAGGCCCGTCCGCCAGCACCGAGCCGCCGTGTAAAACAATGATTCTCTCGAAGTACCTGGCCGCAAGGTTCAAATCGTGAATGGCCGTCACCACCGTGAGACTCTGATGGCGATTTAATCCGGCGACGAGATCCAAAATTTCCGCCTGCCGGGTAATATCGAGCTGTTGCGTGGGCTCGTCCAGCAGCAAGATTTCGGGCTCTTGCGCCACCGCCATGGCGATCATCAGGCGTTGACGCTCCCCCCCGCTCAACTCATTAAAAATTCTGTCCGCCAGCGCGACCGTGTCACTCAATTCCATGGCGCGATCAACGGCGTGCCGGTCGGCGGCGCCAACGCCAGCGAGAAAGTCGAGGTGCGGCGTGCGGCCTAACTCCACAAGTTCCCGCGCCGTGAACGCGAATGGAACGACGAATTCCTGCGGCACGACCGCTATTTTGCGGGCTAGCTCGCGCCTCGAGATGCTCGCCAGGGGCCGTCCGACGAGCAGGACCGAGCCTTGCGTGGGCGTCAACACGCCGCTCATCAACTTCAACAACGTGGTCTTTCCCACGCCGTTGGGCCCGATCACCGCGGCCCGCTCTCCCGCCGCGATACTCAAGGAAATCCTATTCAGCACGGGGCGAGCGTTAAAGGCGAAAGAAATCTCTCGAAGTTCAATGGCTGGCATGCCTAAAACCTGTACTCGCGTTTGCTTCGGCGCAGCAGGAGAAGGAACGCCGGTCCCCCTACAAAGGCGGTTAAAATCCCGACGGGGAGCTCGGTCGGAGGCATAAGGGTGCGCGCCAGCAGGTCCGCGGTGACCAAAAACGCGGCGCCACCCAAAGCGGCCAGTGGTAACAAGCGCGTATGGTTCGGTCCAAAAAGCAGCCGCAAGAAATGCGGGACGATCAGCCCGACAAATCCAATGAGCCCACCGCCGGATACCGCAGCAGCAGTCAAAAGCGAGCCAACCGCAATAATGGCAGCCTTATGAAGCTCAACCGGAATCCCCAAGTGTTGCGCGTATTCCTCCCCGAGCGACAAGGCGTTCAGGCTTCTGGCCAGCGCAAACGCCAGCCCGCTCCCGAGGGCAACGAGGAACGCGATGGCGCCCACCTGAGACCAACGCCCAACGGAGATGCCCCCCAGCAACCAGGAATAAATGAACGGGGTGTTGAGTTGCAGGCGATCATTCACAATCAGCAAAAAAGACATCGTGTAGCCCAGGATGATGCTGACCGCAAACCCCGCCAGGAGAAGCGTCACAACTGGCGTTCGGCCTGCAACTCTCGATAGGCGGTAAACCAGGACCATCGTTCCCAGCGCCCCCAAGAAAGCTAGCGCGGGAACAGCGCCGAAACCGAAAATTGAAAAATGGGCGGAGACGAGCACACCAACGGTCGCGCCCAGTCCCGCGCCTCCCGAAGTGCCGATGACGTACGGGTCCGCAAGCGGATTCCGGAGCAGTCCTTGAAAGAGGACTCCTGCCACTGAGAGCGCCGCGCCAACCAATGCCGCCGCTAAAACCCTCGGTAGCCGAAGCTGGAGAATGATGATTTCATCGCTCGCCGGCCAGGTTCGTGGAAAATGCGCAATGCCCGCGTGATTCAGCAACATGGAAACAACCGCCCGCGAAGGAACGTCAACCGTGCCAATTGCAACTGCCAGGATGACGGCCAATACTAGCAACCCGAAAAGCAAGCATAGACCGAAACGGAACCGCAATTCGGATGAAGGCCGGGGCTCGCGAGAAGCCGTTGATGGATTCTCCAGCCTGGGCGTTTGCTCTTGTACCGTGAAGGCCATAGCGATTCTTGGAACCCTACTCCGGGGTCCTGCCGTTCTCTCGCGCCACCCGGCAGATGAGTTCGGAGATGGTTTCGAGACCTTCCACAAGCCGAGGACCCGGACGAACAATCAGCCGATCATCAATAACGAAAACGCGGTCTTTGCGGACAGCTTCGATGGCTTCCCAGCCTTTGCGCTGCTTGATCTTCTCGGCCCGCACACGGCCGGAACTTCCCGGCCAGGAAACCAGGATCAAGTCCGGATTAGCGCGGATGACATCCTCGGGCGAAATGATCCGCTCACGGCTATGGATGTGCGGGGGAAACGAGAAAACATTGACGCCGCCTGCCAGCTTCACGCACTCTGCTTCCCATCCACCCGCAGGAATCATCGGCTTGGCCCATTCTTCGAAATATACTCGAGGTTTCCAAGCTCTCTCCATGGCGCGCCGCTCGACGGCTTCAATGCGCGCCTTCATCCCGGCAACCAATTTCTCCGCTTGAACTTCACGGCCCACCGCTTTCCCGATCAGCAAGATGCTATCCAGCACGCCGGAAAGCGTGACCGGATTCAACGAGAGAACGGTGAGGTTGAGATCCACCAGCCGCGCCACGATATCCCGCTGAAGGTGTGATTCCGTCAGGACCAAGTCGGGCTTGGCGCGTTCGATCGCCCCATAATCCGCCTTGATGAAAGCCCCGACACGCGGCTTGTTGAGCGCCTCCGCCGGGTAATCGCAATATTTGCTGACGCCGACCAGGAGGTCCCCGGCGCCCAGCGCAAAGAGAATTTCCGTGCTGCTCGCGGCGAGCGACACGACGCGCGAGGGGACATCGGTTGCCTGCCGGCACATCGTGGCGGGTCGAGAGAATGCTTCGTTCAAGGCCATGCCTCCGGCTGGAATACGCCTGCCAGGAGTTTCGTCCCCGGCTCGAACCTTCCCGTTTCTTCGTTCATCCGAGACATTGACACTCGTCACTTCCTCTTCCACTCTTCTCCGCCGAGTGTGATCTTGATTCCGGTGCGGAAGGTGAACGGCAGGGCCGGAAATCCGAAGGCCGCCTCATAATGTTTACTCAGGATGTTTCCCATGCTCGTATAGAACGTGACTCCGTGACGAAGGTCGAACCAGCCGCTCAGAGCGATGAGCTGGTAGCCAGCCAGGAGATTGCGGTTCGGCAAAAGTAGTGTGTTCCCAAAGAATCCGTCGGTAAGAAACGTGCTGTCGTCCGATTTGCTCACAAAGTATCCCGTCAGATTCGCACCGTAGCGCTGCCTCGCGTAGTCAATCAACAGGTTGCCCGAATGGGGAGCGCGCCGAAAGGGCCTGCCACCTACGAGCGGCGAGAAAGCACCGATGGGAATACCTGGGAAAGCCGGATTGATGGCTGGGGATAAGGCGCTGCTGGCAAATGATTTCGTCACAACGGCACTGAGGTAGGTGTAATTCCCCTCGAATGTTAAATGACGGCTAAGACTCGCCTTGAACTCGGCCTCCGCGCCCTGGCTCCGAAACGAGTCAGAATTGATCGCCGCCCCAAAGGGAAGCGCGGACGCGACTGTCGCCGGCACTCCGAGCTGTGGCAACGCGCTTTTGTCCACAAAGTCAATCAGATCGAAGAATCGCTCGTGGAAATAGGTCAAATCGAGACGCATGTGTTCGCCCCACAGGCCCTGCTGGACGCCGAAATCGAAGTTGCGGCTTCTCTCGGCGCCGATCGGCGAAATGCCAAATTGGCGGATGAGATCCTGTCCCTGCGGCAGAGTTCGGAGAACGTCGAAAAGCGAGGAACCTTCGTCGAAAATGCTTGGTTCCTCGATGCCCTTCCCAAAATTAAACTTCAGCTTGGTGTGGCCGAAGAAGACATCCGAGGACGGACGGCGGAGATAATACGTCAGTGAGACACGGGGCGTGGCGGCAAAGCCGAAGACATCATTATCATCAAATCCCACGCCTGCCGTAGCGAAGACGCGGTGCCCTAGGCTTCCATGCGCTTCCAGGAAGTAGTGGAAGTTGTTTCGATCGGTGGGAGACTTGGAACCGGAGGACTCCGTGAATCCCTCTTCGTTGTCGTAGCGAAAACCGAAGGAAGCGCCCAACTCCGGGCTGAAAGAGTAATCTGACTGCGTATAGACCGACCGGATGGTGGTAAGGGAATTGAAGAGCTGCGGATATTCGCCGCCAAAGTCCAAAATCGCCTGGCCGGTCGCGCAGAAGCCATTGGCCCCGCAAATGGTGACGGGCCGCCCGAGATAATTAGCTCCAAATCCAAAGGGATCAAACGGCGTCCCGGTAGGAGAGGGGTTGTCGAAATGGAAGCGAAGGCCGGTCCGGGTAAAACGGAACAGGTTATGCCAGTGCGAAGTGGCCTGGTTTTGCGCCGTCACCCCAAGGTAAGTATCCTGCTCCCTCTGGAAGGAGTCATCCGGGATGCCGAAAAAGTCCAGAGCACTGGGGTCTCCCAGTCCCACTGCGGTGTGACGCAGTGTGAAGCGAACACTGCTCCGTCTGTTCGGCTCCCATCCAAAGCTCCCGGAATAGGTGCCATTGTGAAACGAGCTATTGGGGACGCTGTTTTGGGTATCGAAACGCGCAAAATCCGAAAAGTAGTCGAATTGGTGAAAGATGCCGCTGATGGATCCTTCCTGACGGTGTGTCTGGAAATTGCCACCGTCAGCAGAAAGGGTGACCTCGGGAAGCGGAGTGGTTCCTTGGCGGGTTGTAATATTGATGACGCTTGCCAGCGAGTCGCTTCCGTAAAGGACGCTGTTGGGACCGCGCAGTGTTTCGACCTCACCCACTCCGCTGGTTGAGAGGTTCGCAAACTCAAATGTGCCCCCGATATCGTTCGCGGGAATGCCATCAATGAGAACTTTATTGAATTCAGCGTTGCCGCCGCGCACAAAGATCGAAGCCGTTCCGCCTCGTTGGCCGGTCTGCACGACTTGCACTCCGGGCATGAAGCGCAACGTATCCAAAACGTCCACCTTGTTGAGCGCATCCAACTGTTTCTGGTCTATGACGCTCACCGACGAGCCAACTTCTGATTTGGGTAAACTCGTGCCGGTATCCGAAACGACGATTTCCTGCCGGAGAGGGCCGATTTGTAGGCGTAGATCTACGTTGACCGCTCCTCCCTCCTGCAGAACGACGTCGGGGCTTTCTTGCTTTTCGAACCCCGGCGCCTCGGCGGCTACTTGATATCGGCCTGCCTCAACCCCTGAAAACACAAAAGCACCTACAGGGTCGGCGCGCGTGCTCGCGGCAACTTTTCCGTTTCGGAGCAAGGTTACTTGCGCATTCGGTACGACCGCCCCCAGCGGGTCCGTCACTCGACCTTGAACTGTAGCGGCGCTAGCGGCGAGCACGGGCCAAGCTGAAATGAGCAAGGAAAGGGCTAGCAGCCGGTGAATGGTGGATTGGAATGTCTTGACAGTGTACAGGAGCTCCTCCTTCACCCTCGGAAGGGGTGGACTGAAATTTAGCCGGCAAGACCGGTCTCCTGACTCGCGACGTCTTCAGCAGCGTCTGCGCCTTCCCATCCCCCCAAGCGGGGCAGTGGCTTTTCACAGACTTTAACGGTCGCTCACAGTTGCGGGGCAGTGGCGGTTTTTCACCGCGCTTCCCGTTCATCTCGCGGGCAAGTTGTGGTCTTCTCTCCTTTTCCTTTCAACTAGAATTCGATACCCTTTTGCGCCGAGATACCCTGCTGAAGCGGATGCTTGATCTCGCGCATCTCGGTCACTAGGTCGGCAGTCTCGATGATTTCTGGCTTGGCATTCCGCCCCGTCAGGATCACATGAAGCATGGGCGGCTTGTTCTTGAGAAAGTCCACGACGTCTTCGACGGGCAAGAAGCCGTAGCTGAGCGCGTAATTGATTTCATCCAGAATCACCACGGCGTAGTTCCCTGACAGTATCTGTTGTTTGGCTGCTTCCCACGCTTCTCGAACCATCTTCTTATCGACTTCAATGTCCTTGCTTTCCCAAGTAAACCCTTGTCCCATGGGACGGATTTCAAAGGTCTCGAGCTTGGGCGCGCTCCGCAGTTCGCCGTACTGCCATTTTCCTTTGAAGAATTGGAGCATGATCACTCTCATGCCGTAGCCGCACGCGCGCAGCGCCACACCCAACGCGGCCGTCGTTTTGCCCTTTCCGTTCCCCGTGTTGACGATGATCAGGCCTTTCTTCTTTTGCGCCGTGGCTCCGGCGCGGGTGATCTTCACTTTCATCTTTTTTCCTCAACGGGACTTAAACGCTTCGGGATGAAGCTCTTTCGCCAATTCCTCGATCGCGTCGAAAACCAGAGGGCTCGAATGTTCAAGCCGGTCGTCCGTATAAACCACTCGATTTTCGCGCACCGCTTTCAGCCGGTCCCAGCCGGCGCGCTGTTTCAACTCATCCCGACTAATTTCCTGATGCGACCCCTTGACCAAAAGGAGATAGTCCGGGGAACGGCGCACCACTTCTTCCAGGCTGATTTGGGCGGATGCCCGCGGGATGTCCGCGGTTATGGATTCTCCCCCGGCCGCCGAAATGGCTTCGGTAATAAATGACTTACTTCCGACCGTGATAATCGGGTCGTCCCAGATCAGCACAAAAACCGTTGGCCGAGAGAGCCCCGCAACCTTCGCCGCCACCCGGCGGCGTTTTTCCTCCAGTTGTTTCACGAGCGATTCCGCTGCGGCGCTGCAATTCAGGGCCTGGCCAATATCAAGAATCGAAGCCAGGATCCCATCCAATCCTCGCGGATTGATCACAAAAACCGGAATACGGAGACGATCAAGCTCCTGCACCGTTTCACGCCGGTCGAGCTCGCGCGTGGCGAAAACCAAGTCCGGGCGCAGCGAAACGATCTTTTCAATGGAAGGATCAATTAAGCGGCCCACGCTGGTTTTGTGGCGCGCTTGGGGCGGGTAATCCGTGTAATCGGTGACTCCAATCACGTCTTCCCCTTCACCCAAGGCGAACACCGTCTCCGTAATGCTCGGAGCAAGGCAGATGATCCGATGCGGGCTTTGCGGCGCATCCACACGGCGTCCCACTTCGTCCATCAGGTCGCGCGCCGCAAGGCACTGGAGGGAAAGCAGCAACAGCAATCCCGCCGAAGCGAGTCTCTTTATGAAAATCAACATGAAGATTGCTCTCCTCGCCGCGCCCGCTTGGAACTTCGCGCGTGTTCCACGAAGCGAGTTGCGAGTCCCGCGTTCGAGAGAAAGTGGAGGTGGATGTAGCTGGCGAGAACGTTTCTCTCTCGAAAACCCTCCGGTTCCTCGCGCCGGCTCAGGGAATATCGCACGTGGTAAACTCGCTCCACGTGCTCGCCTCCGCTAATGTTGGAACAATGGAAGCTGTGCCCGCGCGCTTTTGCCCCTTTTTGCCCGACCATGCAATCCGCGGTCAATTGCACTTCCGTGTAGCCAAACTTTACGAGCCGCTCGGTCATGTGAACATCAAGAGGTAGCACTCCGGCCATAGAAAAGTGTTTCCGGTCTCTCCCGACAATCGTCTGGGCGAGATACATCAGACCTCCACATTCCGCGTAAATGGGCCGCTCCTGGTCAGCGAAGCGCCGAACGGCGTCAAGCATTTCGCGGTTTCCGGCAAGCTGTTCGGCGTATAACTCAGGGTATCCGCCGCCGAAATACAACGCGTCAACTCCCTCGGGCAAGCCCCGGTCTGCAAGAGGGCTGAACTCCACAATCTCTGCTCCCGCCGCGCGCAGCGCGTCGAAGTTATCCTCGTAGTAGAAACAGAATGTGCGGTCTCGCGCCACGCCAATACGAACCCGGACGGGCGGATCAATCGCGCCCGGCGGCTCCGGCTGAGAGGTAAAATCGGAAGCAGATTTAAGAAGCTGCTCCAAATCAATATGAGTTTTCGCCAAGTCCCCGAGCATGGTCAGCGCTCGATCCGGGAGCGCGTCCTCACTCGCGGTAAAAAGTCCCAGGTACCGCTCCGGGATTCGAATGCGCTCCTCTCGGGGCAGGTAACCCAGGAGCGCAGCTTGACAGGAACTCCCGATCGCTTCTCGCAGCAGCCTGAAATGCGCTTCGCCCGCTACACGGTTGAGGATCACTCCCGCGACTCTCAATTTCGGATCGAAGGTTTCGAAGCCCTTGACCAGGGCCGCCGCGCTCCGCGCCATTTGCGAAGCGTCCACGACCAGGACAACCGGCAGTTTGAGCCGCTTGGCGATTTCAGCCGTGCTGCCTGCTTCGGACATTCCATCAACTCCGTCAAAGAGGCCCATGACCCCTTCAACCACCGCGACATCGGCTCCTTGCGCGCCACGGTTAAAAATTCGCAGGTTCACGTCCGGCGGCAGCATCCATCCATCGAGATTGCGCGACGGCCGCCCGCAAGCGCGCGCATGATGCCCTCCATCAATAAAGTCCGGCCCGCACTTGAAGGATTGAACCGTAAGCCCCCGTCCGCGCAGAGCAGCGATCAGCGCCAGCGCAACTGTGGTCTTGCCCACGCCACTGGCAGGTCCCGCCACCACGAACCCCTTCGCTTCGTCAGCCATTCACACACCGCAAGATGGCGCCATCTCGAAAGTAGTCAATGACGTTCACTCCGCCGCAGTCCTGAGCGAGTCGGAAAAGATATCGGTCCGGCACGCCCAGAGCGCTTGCGAGAGCGATTCGGATCACGCCCGCATGGGCCACCGCCATCGCGCACCCGCCGGGGTGCGCAGCAACGATCTTGCGCAACTCGCACTGCACTCGCCTTTTGAACTCGGCAAAATCCTCGCCACCGGAGATTCGCTGCCGAGGGAAATCTTTCAGCCACTGCCTTGCCGCCTGCGGAAAACGTTTTGTGATCTCGTCCCATGAAAGCCCCTGCCACCGCCCCAAATGAATCTCGCGGAGACCAGGGAGAATTTTGACTTGTACTTCGACTCTTCGCGAAATCGCCGCAGCCGTTGCTCGCGCCCGCTGGAGGTCGCTCGAATAAATAGCCTGCGCCCGGTAATGCGCTATTCTTTCCACCAAGCGTGGAAGTTGCCGCCGTCCCGCGGCTGAAAGAGGCGCATCCGATTGCCCCAGGAACAAACCGTCCCCCTCTGGAGAGGCGTGCCTGACCCAAACCAGCCGGCATGTCGGGCCTGCACCGAGGCTCTCACTCCGCATTTCTGTTTCCCCACCGATCATAAAAAATCAGTTCGTCAAGCGGCGCGCGAGGAAGCCAACCCACGCTCTCCAATTGAGGTTGGCGCAAAAATTCGCGGACGTAGCCGAGGCATAGATAAGCCACGGGGACGATCTGCTGCGGAATATTCAGCGCTTCCCTGAGCAGAACTGGATCGAGAATGCTGACCCAGCCCATGCCAATTCCCTCGACCCGCGCCGCCAGCCATAGGTTCTGAATTGCGCAGCAAGTGCTGTAAACGTCCGTTTCGCGAATCGTATGCCGCCCGAGAACGTGCGGGCCATTGCGCGTGGGATCGCAGGTGACACAAAGATTGACCGGCGACTCCAAAATGCCTTCCAGCTTCAAACGCGAATAAAGCTCCCGCCTTTCACCTTCAAATACCTTCGCGGCCTCCTGGTTCGCCTGCTGGAACAGCTCTTTCACCCCCTTCTTCACTTCCTCACTTCGGATCACGACGAAGGACCAGGGCTGCATGAAACCGACGGAACCCGCGTGATGCGCAGCATCGAGCAGTCTTCGAAGCACGGCGTCCGGAATCGCACGAGGCAGGAAATGCTCGCGGACATCGCGCCGAAGATAAATCGCCTTGTAGAGGGCTTTCCTTTCTGCCTCGGTAAATTCGACGGGAATGGATGAGTCATCGCGCTCGGTCATCGTATAAGAACTCCTGCAAAATACACCGCCACCTCGGCGATCTGATTGGTTGCGCCCATGCAGTCGCCCGTCACGCCGCCGATCCGATTTTGGTAATAAAAGGCCGTCAGGGCGGTAACCGTCACGGCGGCGAGAATCGTCCACACCGCTTTCCACCCCAGCAGGAACGCGACAATCGCGATGGCCAAGGCGGTCCCTATTCCGAGGACTGCGCCCGAAATCTTCTGGGCAACGAGCGCGCCCTGTCCGCTACCCTCTCGAGCTGATCGCAGAAAAAAACCCAGCGGTAAAGCAGTCCAGCGATTCAGGACCTGCCCCGCTACAAAAATTCGGTCGAAGTCCCGCATGGGAAGGCTTTCCAGACAGGCAAATCGGGCCAGTAAACTCAGCGCGACCGCCATCGTGCCAAAGCTCCCAATGCGGCTGTCCCGCATGATGGCGAGCATCTCCTCTTTCTTCCATCCGCCTCCGAACCCATCCGCAGCGTCCGCAAGCGCATCTTCATGCAGTCCTCCGGTGACGACCACAAGATAAATGAGGACAAACACCGTCACGACGCTCCGGTTGCTATGAGGCGAGAGGAGATGGTCGAGCGCCACACCGCCAGCCCCAAGCGCCAGCCCAATCAGCGGAAAAAACACAGCGGCTCGCCCGAGCGCATCCGCGGGAAGATCTGCCTTACGGCTCACTGGAAGCCTGGTAAGGAATTGCACCGCAACCAAAAATAACTTTCCCCAGCGTTTCATGAGACTTTCCCACTTACACCCGCTGACGAGAAGGTCGCCATTTCGTTCAGAACTTTCGCTGCCGCTTCGATAATCATCATTGCCAGAGCTGCGCCCGTGCCTTCACCGAGCCTCATCTCCAGATCCAGCAACGGCCTCTGCCCGATGAACTCCAAGAGCGCACTATGACCCGGTTCGCTTGAGCGGTGACCGGCAAAGATAAAGTCTTTAACTTTCGGCTGGATTGCGCAAGATCGGA
>JAKASH010000632.1 GCA_021828225.1 Acidobacteriota bacterium
CTTGCGGACGTGGGGGCCTTCGCGGTAGGACTCGCGGAGGTAGATGGACTCATAGACTTTGCCGTTGGAGGACGCCCAGGAAGCGCGGGAAATATACATGACCACATGATATATCATCACAACCATACAGTCAAGGACGTAATGCGCGCTATGGCGTCATATGCATGTCTACATATTCAGGCCACAAATCGTACTTAACCCCATGAGACAACAGAAGTTATCTCAAAAACGCAGAGGTGAACATCCGCTTCAATCAAAGACATGAGCGGGTGAAATACTTCGTAATTTACAGCGAACGCTTTCCCCGCGAGCGGCCTACTATGCCCTGAGCCGCTGGAAAGGCAGGAAAAGGGAAGGCTCTGGCGCGGTAGACTCCCAGGAAGTCCAAAGGAAAGTTGTTGTTGGGGCAAGTGTTGGCGTAATGCTGGACGTGAAATGACTTTACTGTTAATCTTTAAAAAATGCAGGAACGGAGAGGTGGCCGAGTGGCTGAAGGCGGCGGTTTGCTAAACCGTTGTACGGGCGAAAACCTGTACCCAGGGTTCGAATCCCTGCCTCTCCGCCACGCAGTTTGATCCCCCGGTCAAGTAGCCTCAGCACAAGAAGCTCCGCAGGCCGCCAGAAGCAGCCCACCCCCTGGAGTTCCAATCATTGATGGATAATCCGCATTAGCGGGACGTGGAAGGCGCGGGATCACTCTCAACAGGGTTCTGCTGCGAAGTGTAGTGCCTGCGAGTTTTAAGGAAGGCAACCAGGTCATTCAGTTGCTGTGAAGTAAGAATCCCGCCAAAGGCGGGCATAAGCTTTGCGCCGTTGACAATCCGGATGGTCATCTGAGCTGAGGTTAAGCGGTCAGCCACGTAAGTCAGGTCCGGCCCGCGGTGGCCACCGTGCCCGGCGATGGCATGACAGAACTCGCAGCCCTTCTGGTGGAAGAGAATCCCACCTTCGTACACAGGCCCGCTGGTTGCGCCGATCACCTGGGTTTCAAGCGGTTTCGCACTGAAGTCGGGTGACCATGGCGCGCGTTTCCCTTGGATCCAGAGTGTGCCGATCATCACCCAGATCATGATCACGCCGCCGATCGCCCAGGGCCGGCGCAGCGGATGCCGCTCACCCCGATTGCCCAGGAAGGGAACCAGAACAAGGAACGCGAAGAAGATGAGCGGACCGAACACGATCACCGGAGTCTCGAGACTGGGCGGCAGCAAAGCCAGAACCGCAAAGTACCAGAGGAAGTACCAGTCCGGTCTCGGATAAGCTTTAAGGATGGTGGGGTCGGGTGGCGATGCCAGGTGCGGCGGCCCCACCACAATGGCCAGGACAAAAAGCGCAACAATCATCGCAACGCCGAACACCACGTCGCGCCAGGCCGCATCCGGCCAGAAGGGTTTGCCCTCCCGCTTCAACAAATCCTCATACCATTTCCTGTAGGTTTTGGGATCGACCGGACGTCCAGCCACCGGCGGCTCGGAAATTCCGTGTTTTAATACGAGCAGGAGATGGGCGCCGAGAAAGGCAAAAATCACTGCGGGGATAAAGAAAACGTGAAAAGCAAAGAATCGGCTCAGAGTGGCCCCGCCCACCGTGTCACCGGCCAGGATGAAGTGGGCAATCTGCTTGCCGATTATGGGAACCCTTCCGGCCTGCTCCGCTCCCACAATCACTGACCACACGGCAACGTTGTCCCAGCGCAGCAGTTGTCCGGTGAACGCCATGGCCAGCGTGAGCAGGAGCAGGACGGCTCCCGTAAGCCAGTTCAGCTCGCGCGGATACTTGTAGGATCCCGATAGAAACACCCGCATAACGTGGATTCCGACCAGCAGGACCATGGCGGAGGCACCAAAATAGTGCAGACCGCGCAGCAGATGCCCCAACATTGCCTGGTGCGTTATGAATTGAAGACTGTTGTAGGCTTGCCCTGCCGAGGGGACATACGATGTTGCCAGGGCGATCCCAGTGACAATCTGAAGAACAAACGCCAGCAGGGTAGCGCTGCCAAAAACGTACCACCACCCGGTTCCGGGTGGCACTGGATGACGACCGAGGTACTCCCAAAGTCCGCTGATCCCGGTCCGATCATCAAACTCTTGCCAGATATGTTTAAGAAGTTTCATAAGAACAATAATTAAGACGCGAAGGCCGGGGGCCGACAGCCCTCAATGAATCCCGACAGCCGGCATCCTCAAGTGTTCTTGCAGGCGTTCATCTTGCCGAAGTCAACAAAACCCGGTGCCAGAACTCCGCCCCGACTTTCAGCTCTGAGCAGAGCGTGGTTCGAAAGTGGTTCCGGCAAAATCCGTATCGCTTTACTCTCCCGGCCCGCGCGCTCAGGTAGTCGTGATCGGCACGGGACTGGTCAAAATCTCAACCTGCCCGTTGCGGACACGAACCGGATAGCGCGGCAGGGGTTTCGGAGGAGGACCCGAGGCCACTTTCCCATCCTTGTAATAGACGCCGCCGTGGCACGGGCACAGGAAAAGCTCTGCGTCCGGCAACCATCTCACCGGACAGCCAAGGTGAGTGCAATCCACCGAAAAGGCAATAAATTCCTGCTCGCTGTGACGGCGGAGCCAGGCTGCCGTCTTGGCCGTCACTCCTGCCCAGGGAAGCGGCGAGGCGTCGATAAACTGAACCTCGACCGTCGATCCCACCTTGAACTGCTCCAAAGGCCCGACCGTCCGCCAGAACCGAGGCGTCTTCTCGATAAGCGGAGCGATCAGGAAACCAATAATAGGAATCCCGACGAGACCTGCGGCAAAGGTCCCCAGGCCGATGCTCATCACGGTAAGGAACCGCCGCCGAGTCGCAATCTCCAGAGTTTCTTTCTGGGGACACTCACTTGGCTCCCGAGTGTCTGTGCTCATGACGAAGTTCTCCAATCCATCCCGAAATTGCTACAACAAAGAGAACCGCTCCCACCAACGAAAGGAGGGGGGTGGTTACGATCCCCCACAGCATGGAC
>JAKASH010000633.1 GCA_021828225.1 Acidobacteriota bacterium
CTGTTCGATCGCGCGCTTGTCCTCCACCGACGATTCCAAGTTTTCAGGCAATGCATTTACCTTGGCTTCCACCAGATCGAACGGCAAGAATGCCTCGATGTCACTTCGGCGGATGTACCAGCGGAGCGTGACGATTCGGTCGGTCATGCTTTGGCTTCGGACGCAGCCGAGGAATATTCTGAGAAACCGCAGCAGGCCGTCTGTGGTTTCGATAAGGCCGGTGCAGAATGCCGAGGGCGCTTCAGGACCTGCCCAGTCGCGCCAGCGATATAAGACGCTGGCCAGATCGTCCGGAATTCGGCCTGCGGTCTTCACCGCGGTAATCTTTTCTACGCAAATGGCCTTCAAGTCTCGAAGGATATCGGCAGGGACGAACTCCTCTGCACGTTCTTCCCGGTTTGGATTCGGTTCAATTAGGCTCGTGAATCCAAACGGCAGCAGGAGGCCGTCGGTCTGCTCCATGGAGGTGCGGAGCAATTCGCCGCGCCGGGTGAGGTCTTTCTCTTGCATCAGGTACCAGTAGATGATGCGTCGGGCGTGTGTTGCCGGCGATAATTCGAACAGCCCGCGATTTTTGTCGGAGAGCTGATCGCCAACGTCAAAGAGGGCCGTGAGAAAAGGAACAGCGTGAGCGACGGGAATTTGCTGCTTGTAGGCTTCCAGCCGGTCCACGGTTAATTCGAGCTGACCGTTGGCCGCCAGCTTATTCAACTCATCTCGGAGCGCAGCGCGATCGGCGGTCGCTGCGAGCAGTCGGTCGATTGCGGCTTGCGAAAGTTCACCCTTCGGCAGTACGAAATGAAAATAGCGGTCGAACACGTCCTCGGCACAAACGCAAAGGTCGCGATACCATGCTTCGGCCAAGTCCGCCCCGTAATGGGACCCGCCGAAGGCCCATTCGGCTGGCGGGAACAGACGCTTGATTATGTCCCGGACACCATCTGCGCGCTCAGGCGGAACACCATCCAGCATAGCATTAGCTTACGCCGGGCCTCGTCATTTGGCCCTCGACTCAACGTAGTCAGCAGGCGCTTGTTTTCCGAAAGGGCTTGGTAAACTTCCGGCTCATAGACGCGCAGCGCTTCAAGGGCAATGAGGTCGATAACGTTGACGTCGAATCCGCCGTCAGTTTTGAACATCGAAATGTGGAAGGAGAGGCTGGATAGATATCGATTGACTTGCCGCAGGGTACTGAAATACTGTTCCACCCCGCCGAAGAAAATATTGCCCCAACGGGTCTGATCGAAATTCTTGGAGACGGCGTCATCCGCAAGCAGCGTATTGAGTCCTGCAAACAGAATTTCGCGGATACGCTGGCGGTCGAGCAGCGGGACGTCGAACGGAATCTGCACGATCTTTTCAAGATAATCTCGCCCGTCCGCGCCTTTCATCACTTCCCGGATATGCTTTTCGACCGTAGGACGGTCGCAGAGGAGGATATAAACCAGATTGGGAAAGTCGCCGTTTGCTTTAACGAGCTGGAAGATTTTCAACAGTGCGGTAGGAGTGAGGCGATCCAGGTCGTCGATCAGCACGAGGATCGGAGCGGAGAGTTCCGCGAGCTCTTTGCGTACGGCGGATTTTACTTCTTCGAGCGTTTCCTTTTCCGCGCCGGACTCTTGGAAGGCGGCGATTTGCTCCGCCACCTTTGACGACCACGTCAGGAGTGCCGCAATGAGTAGGTATACCAATCCAACAGTGATGGCGACAGGACGCAAGTCGGGTATCGAGGAACCAAAGAGCAGTACGGCTGAGACGATGAGAATGCTGCGCCAAGGATTGATGAGCAGATCCAATAATCCCTTGCTGCTTTTCAGGCGGGCAGCGTACTGCTTCCAATTGCTGATGGTGCGCTTTTGGACTTTCTTCGACGCAATCGTTCCCTTACGCAGCGCAATCCCGAGCTCGTCGAAAAAGGCCTCACTGAGGGATGCGCGGCTGGCGACCTGCCAGGGATTAAAGTCGATAACGGTGACGCGTTCGGGTGCGGCGCGAAGCGCATCAATTACCATGTTCTTTATGGACGATTTTCCGGTCCCCCAGGGGCCATAGAGGGCGATGACGAGACTGTCGTTTCCTTTCCATCCCCGAACGGCACGCGCGAGTTGCTCGGCGAAGGACCGGCGGTCGAGTTTGTCTTCATCGAGACGGGTGATCGGTCGATCAGATGAAAATAAGTGTTCGGTCGGAAATATGCCCTTAGAACTCACGCGTCATTCTCCTCACCGCAGCCGCTCAGCGTATCCTGCGCGGCAGTCCGCAAGCCATGCCCAACATTGCCGGACATGCCAGTGCGGCTGAACCAGGTCGATTTGGTGATGGTCTTTCTCATGCGCTAGGTATTTACGGCGAAAATGATAACATCGGAACGCCTGCGAATCGCGACATCCTTAATTATATTGGGATCCCACGTTTTCACATTGCTGGGCTCTGTTTGACGAATTGTGCATAAAAATGAGCGAAGCTTATAGGCTTCGCTCAGGTTAATCAAGCGACCATCACCAGAGACTCCCATACTCTTTTCTCCTCCCCCATGCACACCGGCAGGAAGTCGCACCAGGCGCAGTGCTTGCCGGGGCGTTTGTAGAAGCGCCCGGCCCGGATGTCCGCGGCGACGATCCGCACCTTGTCCAGGAACTCGGCCAGATGCGCCGGATTCCGCTGGGACAGATGCCATTCGATCCGCGGCTCCTTGGTTTTGACGAGCACGCAGTAGGCCACCTGCGCGGCCTCAGGTTCGCCGAGGAAGTAGGCGGTCAACTGGTCGGAGAGCGCGACTTCGTGATCCTCGTAGCCGCTTGAAGCGGTTTTGAAGTCCACGATCGTGCGCTTGCCGTCCAGCACGGCGTAGAGGTCCACGATGCCGATGAAGGGCTCGGCGAGCGTGGTCACGGCCACCTCGAACTTCCGCTCGACGCCCAGGACCTGCTTGAGTTTGGGTGCCTC
>JAKASH010000010.1 GCA_021828225.1 Acidobacteriota bacterium
CGTGGGCTCGATGTTTACCGTGGTGTCGGAAAAGAAATAGACTTCCTGCTTCGTAACAATCACATAGACTCCGGAGACGCGACGGACGTTTCCCCGGAGCTTGATGATCTGGAGCGCCGGCCGGATGGTTTCCGGGTAGTGTTGGGCCACGCCGGCGAGAAATCCCTCGGCGTCATCCAGGTGCACCATCATCGCCCCGTAGTAGTTCGGATTGAGCATCTGATCCCGCGCCTCGCTCAGCGTCACGCCGTGACGCTGCCGAAGCCTGAAAAACTCTCCTACGTAGGTGTCAAGACGCGCTGACTGTTCCGGCTCAATGATCTCCGGCTCAAAGTGCCGGATTCCGAGGTCTGCAAGCCGGGTCCGAATCACGTTGTGGCGGCCGATGAGAATCGGCCGGCCGATCTTTTCCTCGTTGATCTGATAGGCGGCGCGAATGATCTTTTCGCGTTCCCCTTCTGAAAAGACAATGCGTTTGGGCGCTGCTTTAGCCCGCTGCCGGACGCCTTGCATCACTTCGTAGGTCCGGCCTAGTCGCCGCGAGAGCGCGTCCCGATATTCTTCAAGGTTTACTTGAACTCTTGCAACGCCTGTTTGCATGGCTGCTTCCGCTACCGCCGCTGATTCCCAGATCAGCACGCGCGGGTCGAAGGGTTTGGGAATGATGTAATCCCGACCAAAACCCAACCTTCGCAGCCCATAGGCGCGCAGCACTGCGTCCGGCACATCCTCACGAGCGAGGGCGGCCAATGCGCGGGTTGCGGCAATCTCCATTTCCTGGTTGATGGTGCGAGCCCGGACGTCCAGTGCGCCGCGAAAGATAAACGGAAATCCCAGCACGTTATTGACCTGGTTCGGGTAATCCGAGCGGCCGGTGGCTAGGATGACATCTGAGCGCGCTGCCATTGCCTCCTCGTAGCTGATTTCAGGGACCGGATTGGCCAGGGCAAAGATAATCGGCCGGTCGGCCATGGAGCGGACCATGTCCTGAGTGAGGCAGCCGGGAACGGAAAGTCCGGCAAAAACATCGGCACCCTTCAAGGCCTCCGCAAGAGTTCGAGCGCTCGTCGTCGAGGCAAGGCGCGCCTTGTAAGGGTTCATGCCTTCGGCACGGCCTTCGTACACCACGCCTTTGGAATCGCAGAGAATCACATTCTCCCGTTTCACGCCCAGCCGGATGTAGTGTTCCGCACAGGCAATTCCCGAAGCGCCCGCTCCGTTGAAAACCACGCGGACTTTGCCGATATCCTTTCCGGCAACCTCCAGCGCATTCAGCAAGGCGGCTCCGGAAATAATGGCTGTCCCGTGCTGGTCATCATGCATTACGGGAATGGACATGGTCCGGCGGAGGGTTTCTTCAATCACAAAACATTCCGGCGCCTTGATGTCTTCGAGGTTAATGCCGCCAAAGGTGGGCTCGATAAGTTGGCAGAACTTAATGATTTCGTCGGGCTCTTTGGAATTGACCTCCAAATCGAAAACGTCGATGTCCGCAAACCGCTTGAAAAGCACGCCCTTGCCTTCCATCACAGGCTTTCCGGCCGCCGGCCCGATGTCGCCCAGCCCCAGCACTGCCGTGCCGTTTGAAACCACGGCTACCAGGTTTCCGCGCGCCGTGTACTCAAAGCTGAGGTCCGACGATTTTGCAATCTCCAAGCACGGTACCGCAACGCCGGGCGTGTACGCCAGACTCAGATCCCATTGTGTGCGGCAGGGCTTGGTTGCAACGACTTCAATTTTGCCTTTACGTCCCTTGCGGTGATAATCCAACGCGTCTTGCTCATGAATCTCCATCCCGAACCTCCCAGCACGAAATCTTCAGAGCGCCCGCCAGACTATTGAGTGCGAAGTGCAGGATTGACCTCCAGGGCTGCGGCTCTTTCATCAGAACAACCGCTAAAGAAAAAGACTGTACCACTTGCTTTTCCGGGTCTGTGCCGGGAATCACGGGGCTTGGTGACCGCCGGCAACCCCAGTATACCTCTGCTGTCGCATTTGTGTTTCCACAATGCGATCTGAAGGCTCCGGGCATGAAACGGTGGCCAAGGCAGCGGGCCGTCACCAGCCAAAGGGCTGGCCGCAGATTTAGGAATTGAGACCGCTGTGCCGCAACTGCGCGTTCACCATTGCCCGAATCGGAAGACGAGGCCCGCGGAGATTTGCGTGTCATTCTGGGTATTGTTGGTGAACTGGGCGCGGAGGTAGTCCACTTGAATCAGGCGCAGCCAGACGTGCCGGGTGGCCTTGAAGTTGATGCCTCCGCCGAACGCCATGCCGACGGCGTTTTCCGTGACAACGCTCGGCGCACCGCCGGGAAAAGAGGGAATTGCCGCCGAGCCATGAACCGTGCCGAAAAGGGCATGAACGAAGGGGTGTATTCTGGGCAAGCTGAGCGTAAAGCGAGGTCCGTAGAGTTGAGTTAATCCGGGAACGTAATACCTGCCGCCGTTGACGGGGACCTTCGGCGAGACCCCATAGTGGTTACTGTAATCCGCCTCAAAGCCGAGCGGACCCAGCAGGTGGAGATAGGCGCCACCCTCCCATCCGTTCGAGCTTGATCCGATGTTGGATGGAGCGTTGCTAAGTTCCAGGTGAGAATATCCGCCGAAAAGCTCGATCTGGCCGTAGGCTTTGGGTGCTGCAACAACAGCCAGGAAAAGCAAAACCAGGGGCAGGATAAACAGTTTACGCATAAGGGATTTTCTCCTTCTGATTCAGCATTGGAACTTCAACCGCTACGAGGCCAGCAGTGGAGTCCCCCCATGACGTCTTCCAAAATTCGATGTTAAAGCATGGCAACGGGTTGCAGGTTAATTTAGAAAATCCGCGCTCAATCGGCGAGCGAAACAGAGAGAAATGGCGTGATCAATAAGCGCTACCGACCTCTTATCCGGCTAAAATGGAATATCGTCGTCGGTAATTTCGCCTTCCGGCGGGGGCTCCGGGGGAAGGCTGGATGATTCTTCGGAAGACTGGGACGCCGGCCGTCCTGCGCCCGCTGCAGCCCGCTCAGCATCAGCCTTGGACCCGAGCATCTGCATGTTCCGGGCAATAATCTCATACGCGGTACGTTTGTTGCCGGATTGGTCTTCCCATTGGCGGCTTCGGATGCTGCCCTCGATGTAGACGAGTTTCCCTTTGGTCAGATACTCGCCGCAGATTTCCGCCAGCTTGCTCCAGGCAACGACCTTGTGCCACTCGGTGTGCTGCTGCTGCTCGCCGTTGCGTCCTTTGAAGGATTCATCGGTGGCTACAGAGAAATTGGCCACGGCGCTGCCGCCGGAGGTGTAACGAATCTCGGGGTCACGGCCGACGCGGCCAATCAGGATTACTTTATTCACAGACCCAGCCATAATTACCTCACCACACCGTCAGATTCTGCACCACTATGCCGGGCATTCGCTCGAGCGTTACCCGCTGCGCCGCGCGTGGATAATAATGCCCAGTCGCTTCAATCGCTGGGCTGCGAGTTCCGATTCCTGGGCAGAAGGATGCTGTTCCACAAGGGCCCGCAGTTCGCGAATGCCCGCCGCTTTCTGGCCGTTGGCGAGCAGGGCATAACCCTTTTTGAGGCGTGCCGAGAGGGCTTTGTTGCTCTTCGGGTACCGCTCAATGCACTTGTCGTAAGCCGCGACGGCATGCGGGTAGTCGCCGTTGTTGTAGTAGCACTCCCCAATGTAATACTGTGCGCTTGAAGCAAGCGGGGTGTTCCCGTAATACTGTAAAAACTCCTGGAAACCCTGAATGGCCAGGGCATACTGCCCGCTGTTGAAGCTGGTCATCGCGGAATTATACAGCGAAGTCGGATCGGGAACGTTGGCAGCGGCATTTCCGGCGGTCGGCGCCGTTACGGGAACCGTAGAACCACCGCCGCTTCCGGAGTTAGACCCGTTCGCGTCACTGCTCTGTCCGGGCATGATCTGCGTCGCACCAGGCATGGGGGGTGGAGCGGTGTTCAATGTTTGAATAATGTTCTGGGTGTGGGCGACTTGCTCGCTGACCTTGGTCAGTTGCGCCTGCGTCTGCTCCAAACTGGAACTGAGAGCCTGAATCTGGCTCGTCAGGGAGTCCAGCTTGTTTGATGACGCAGCCATGTTTTGCTCAGTATTCTTCCTTAAATCCGCCATTTCAGACTTCATCTGGCTGACGTCGTGACTGGTCTGCTCAATCAGAGTGCGCAAGATTGCTGTCTGGTTGGTAACAGTATTCTGGAGATTCTGGACAGTTTGCTGCAGCGTGTCCAACTGCTGCATCATCTGGATGATTTCGCGACTCACTCCAAAGGCCGGCGAAGCAGTGGCGACTGACAGCAAAGCTATCAAAATGGCTGTAAAGGCATGCTTTTTCACGTCAGTTCAACCTCACCACATGGATATAGGAACCCTAGTCAGTCTATCCCCAGGACAAGTGCCAGGTCAACTGAGCTAAGGGACAAGAAGGTTAACCGACAGCCAACTACAAATTGGCTGGCCCGTCGGATGGCGAAGGGAACCGGGAGCCCTTTGCTTCTTCACCCATAGCATTCCCAGGGCTCCCGGACTCTTTCTGATTACTCCGTGCCTAACACCAGGTGCGCGCGCCGGTTCTTCTGCCAGCAAACCTCGGTATGCTCGGTGCAGAACGGGCGGTCCTTGCCGTAAGAAATCGTGGTGATCCGGGAAGCGGATATGCCCAGGTTCACCAGGAAGGCCTTGGCGGCATTGGCCCTTCGATCGCCCAAGCCGAGGTTGTATTCCTCGCTGCCCCGCTCATCGCAATGACCTTCGATCGTGAAGTTGATGCTCGGGTGAGCTTTCAGGAAATTCGCATCGGCTGTCAGAGCCTGCGCAGCGTCAGGACGGATAGTGGACTTGTTGTAGTCAAAGAAGGCGTCCTTGATGTTCTGTTCAAACAAGGTCTCTTCCGTAACTGCAGACGGCTGTGAAGGCGCCGGTGGTGGTGGTGCGCTGGTTACTGTCACGCGCGCCGTAGCAGTGGCCGTTCCACCGGGTCCGGTAGCGGTCAGCGTATAGGTGGTTGACTCGGTTGGCGAAACGCTCGTAGAACCGCTTGACTGGACGTTGCCAACGCCGGGCTGAAGATCGAGGCTTGTAGCATTTTCCGAGGTCCAACTCAACGTGACCGACTGGCCACTCTCGATGGTGCTCGGCACTGCCGTAAGGTTAGCGGTAGGCTTTGCTGCCGCAGCCGGCGGCGGCGGAGGTGGTGGTGGCACCACCTTTTTCTTGTGGCACGAGGCTGCTAAAATCACTACTCCTATGGTACCGACGAGAAGCGCGAGATTGCGTTTCTTCTGTCGCATTCTGAATCCTCCTTAGATCGGTCGGCACTCTTGCCCTCCCGAAGCAAAACATGATGAGATCAAACGGGAAATTTTTAATAGATTAACGAATCAAATGAATCCGATAACGCAACAATATGCAAAACAAAAGACAGGTTTCAAAGCTTTGAATCCTAGCATCAAATCAAAATAAAAAACAAGCCCCTTCAAGTAAGCATGGTTCCTATGCACCTGTTGACAACTGTCAGACACACGGCTGATTTGGCCCGTTTGGCCCCTATAAGCCGATTGTTCCGCTCCCGTTCGGACGCCTGCAGCCTTCTGAATGGGAGCCAATTCAAGTGAGGGGCTTTACGTCGGATTGATGGTTGGCGCTGCCTGATAAGAATTAACAGCACACGCGGACCGTAAGGGGAAGTCAGTTCGACCAATTTCCGTTCCAGTTCGCTCCCTTCGTAGTTAGCTGGCGAGGATGTGAACCGTCAGCCAGCATGGTCCATATCTCCCGTTTGCCGGTGCGCGTGGACTCAAAGACGATGTGTCGGCCGTCCGGCGCCCACGAAGGATGCTCGTTTCTGGCTTCATTGTGGGTCAACTGGACAATGCGCCCGGTGGCAATCTCAATCACGTAGATGTCCCACTCTCCGGTTTCCGTAACTCGCCACGAAAAGGCAATAAAGAGGCCGTTGGGAGACCATGACGGCGCTTCGGCGTCGCCGCCGGCCGTAATGAGGCGGCGCAGGTTGGTGCCATCCGAATTGATGATATAGATCTGGGGCGTTCCGCTCCGGTCTGAAACGAAAGCGATTTCTTTGCCGGTTTTAGGGTTCCACACGGGCGAGATGTTGACTCCCGGCGCGAAGGTCAGCCGTTGAAGGTCCATCCCATTGGCGTCGGAAGTGTAGATTTCCGGATTGCCGCCCATGCTGGAACAGAATGCGATCTTCTTTCCATCCGGCGACCACGCGGGCGTGGTATTGAGCCCCTTGTACGTGGGGAAAGGGATCCGGCGGTTGGTGAGCAGGGAAAAAAGATAGATTTCGGGATTGCCGCTCGCATAGCTGGTAAAAGCCAGCTCCGAATTGTCCGGTGACCAGCGGGGGGTTAAATTAAGCGAGCGGTAGTTGGTGACTTCGTGCTGGTTGTACCCGTCGTAATCCATGATCCAGATTTCATCATGGCCAGTCCTGTTGCTTACAAAGGCGATCTTGGTCAGATTGATTCCGGGCACTCCGGCACCCAGCACCTGAATGATCTCATTGGCAAAGCGATGAGCTGCATCGCGAGCGGAAAGCACGTTCATATCCGCGACGTACCGTTTAGCCAATACTCCGGGGTTCGAGGGGGTGCCAACGTCAAACAGGCGCGCTGTAACCACAAAATTGTTATTCCGGGTTTCCGTATAGCCGAAGGCCAGCATCTGCGCCGAGGCCGGCGGACTGCTCCAGCCATTGAAGTCGACGTTCTGAGGTTCCTGGGGGACGTTGACGGGATAGAGACTCTTGCTGATAACGTCCAGAATTCCTGAGTTGTTCAGGTCATCCCACAGAACGTGATTGAAGACCTGCGTCAGGCTGACCAGACGCGGGTCCGTCGAGCGAGCAGGGAAGTCGGGAACCGCAATTCGGATCGTCGATTGCCCCAGGTTGATTCCCGTGCGGAACCACCCCTGGCTCCTCGTTATCCGTGCGTGGCTCAGGAATACGGCTAGAGGAACAGCGAGCAGAAGGAAATATTTAAGGTGCCTGTATCTCATCGCTAAAATGATGCTTTACCACCCCCAAATAGATGTATCTGAACCGCATTAAAAATATCTAACACCCGCAAAAATCAGCGTTTCAGATTAAAGTAAAACTCTACAGAAACCTTACTGCCGGAATAGTTGGACGGAAGAGGAGCCAGGGGACTGGAGGCAAGGACTGCTCTCAAAGCTGAACGGTCCACCTCTGGAATGCCGCTGGATTGGGTGACCCGAGCATTGGTAATCGTTCCGTCACGTTCAATATCGAAATCAACGTAAACCCTTGGCGCGCTCAGAATGCTGGGGCTGATTGTCGAAAGCAGCCAGTTGCTGCTAACCCGGTTTCGAACCGCCTGGACGTACCAGCCGAATTGCTCTCCAAAATCCTCCTGGCCGACTGCGACACCGGCTTCCCCGGCAGACGTTGTGACGGAGCTGTAGCTCATCGTCGGCTTGCCGCCTTCGCCAAAGGGAACGGCGTTCGAAGGCGGCTGAATGACCTGTTTTTGAATCCGCGTGTTCACACGGACCTTCTCTTTGGGAACCTTGACCGCCTCTTTGAATTTGGGAATCTTTTCGGCCGTGGGAGGCGGTGGCGGCTTGGGAATGGGTTTGGTTTGGTAGAGGCCGGGATTCTGGACTGCTACCGTGTTTGGGGTAGTAATCTTGGGAGTCGGCAGCGGTATACCGGGCAGGGAAGCGACAGCGGTCACGTGCACGGCGCTTCCTGTATTCAATGACTGCCCCCATCCTTTGCCAACTCGTGTACCCCAGATCGTATAGATGACTGCAACCAACAACAGGAACCCGTGAAAAATAATCGACGCCAGAAGCGGGCCGCGAAGGCTGTCGCGGTGGTCAAATATCGGAAATGCTGCAGCGCCCATGGCTCAATCGCTTTGCAGGGAATGCCCCGGTGAAGTTACGTCGATCCCTTGGTTCTCAGGGGCTGGGTGACGATATTGATGTTCGTTATCTTCGCCTGCTTCAGCGCGTCAACGACCTCCGCGAACGCTCCAAAAGACACACGCTCATCGCAGCGGATAAAGACAGGTGATTTCCCCTCGCCTTTCAAACGCTTGAGGATGACGTCCCCAAGACGATGAATGTTGACCGGATCGTTCCCCACGTAAATCGTTTGCTGCTTGTCGATCGTCACCACGACTCGCTCCTGGGAAATCACCTTCACGGTCTTGGTCTTGGGCAGGTCAACTTCAATGCCCGATTCAAGCAGAGGTGCGGTGAGCATGAAGATGACCAGCAACACCAGCATGACGTCCACAAAGGGAGTCACGTTGATGTCGGCCATCGACGTCTGAGTTCTTCCGCTGGGGGTTGTAAAGGCCATCGTCAACCTCAGTTACGGTGTCTCTGGTGATTCACCGCCCCATATCCAAATCCCTGGAACAGAATTGCCGGAGTTTGCGTCTCTATGTGAAGTAACGCTCTGTCATATTGAGGAATTCGAGCGCAAAATCGTCCAGCATCGAGCCGAATTCCTTCAACCGTTGGACAAACTGGTTGTAGGCAATCAAGGCCGGGATAGCGGCAAACAATCCGGCCGCCGTGGTGATCAGCGCCTCGGAAATTCCCGGCGCGACGCTGCGCAGGCTTGCGGCTCCGGCGGTTCCGAGACCGTGGAACGCATCCATGATGCCCCACACGGTTCCGAAGAGTCCGATAAACGGCGATGCTGCAGCCGTGGTGGCCAGCCAGGACATCCACTTTTCCAGGCGGGTGAGCTCGGTCGTCGAGCCGATTTGCAACGAGCGCCGCACGGAATCCAGGCTGCGGATGACCGGCTTGCCCGGGTTTTCGCTTACGGTAGCCTGATTCTCGATTTCGCGGTACCCGGCCTGAAAGACTTCCGGCAAAGGACTTCCTTTGAGCAATGCACAGGTGGAACGGATCTCAGAGAGTTTTTTGCTCTGACGGAATACATGCAAGAACTCGATCGAATCGCGGAGCGCACGCTTGAAAATCCGGTACTTGTGGAAAATAATGGCCCAGGAAAGAACCGAAAAAGAAAGCAGGATCAGGAGGACAAGGCGTGCTATAACTCCTGTGCTGGAGAAGTATTGCCAGATTTCACCCTGAAAAAAAAGGAGTAGGGCTGCAACCAATCGACCTCCTTCGAAGCCAGGAATCAGACCAAATAACCATCATTCGAACCTAGCACAGCGCGCCAAATTCCGTCAATCAGCGAAGAGGCTTTAATGCGCCTTTTTCACTCTGCGCTCAAAACTATCTGGATATTTTCTATCTGGACATTCCGGGTTATGATCTGCTATCCCCCATTACGAGGGGAAACTGCAGGCTGGCAGTTGCAGCAAAACTCGCGCATGAGTTGATATGCTCCACGAAATCCATATTCAGAATTACGCGGTCATCGATGACCTCACGGTGGAATTCCATCCTGGGCTGAATCTTCTTTCAGGTGAGACGGGCTCGGGCAAATCTATCGTCGTTGACGCACTCGGACTTGCTCTCGGCGGCAGATCTGCAACGGACGTCATCCGGACCGGCTGCGACAAGGCTACCGTCACGGCCGTCTTTCGCTCGCCGGCGCAGCCCACCTGGCGACACTGGCTGGAAGAATATGGCCTGGAGGGCTCCGACGAGGCCGAGATCATCTTCCGCCGTGTGATTCACTCGAATGGCCGGAGCCGTCTGCTGCTCAATGACCAACCCGTAACCCTTGCCGCAGTCAGGGTGCTCGCAGACCTGCTGGTTGAGGTCCACGGGCAGAATGAGCAAATCTCTCTGTTTTCGCCCGAATCGCAGCTCGGCTTGCTCGACCGGTTTACGGGCGCGGATGAATTGCGCGATCAGGTGGCCGAACTTTACGCTCGCCGCAGGCAGCTTGAGTCGGAAGTTGAAAGCCTCAGCCAGAATGAGCAGGAGCGTCTGCGGACAATCGACCTGGTCAAATTTCAACTCCGTGAACTTGAGCAGGCGAAACTTGAGCCGGGCGAGGACGCGAGGCTCGAGGAGGAAAAACGCGTTCTCGCTCATCGCGAAAAAATCCAGACAGCGGCATCAACGGCCTATGGCGCGTTGTACGAAGATGATGATTCGGCGTGCGAGAAGGTCTCCATCGCCGCCCGGGCTCTCGACGAACTGCAAACGTATGATCCCTCGCTCGACGCCCACCTGCGCTCCCTCAGCGAGGCTAAGACTCAGCTTGAGGATGTGGCGCTGACCTTGCGCGACTACGCGAAGAACCTTGACGCAAGCCCGCACCGCCTGGAGGAAGTCGAAGACCGCCTGGCCCTGCTCGATCGAATCAAGAGGAAATACGGCAAAACTGTTGAGGAAGCACTCTCCTACCAGGAGCAAATCCGGCAGCAGCTTTCCGGCCTGGAGCACTCTGACGAGCGGCGCGAAGAACTGGCCCGCGAGCTTAAGCAAGCGGCGGGTGAATACAGGAAATCGGCGGAAAAGCTCTCGCAAAAGCGGCGAGAGGCGGCCGAGCGACTCGAGAAGCTGGTTCGGAAAGAACTCGCCGAACTCAGCATGGAAAAGACTCGTTTTGCCGTTCAGTTTGAACGGCCGGCGGATGCGGAACTGGGCTCAGGAGGACCGCACGGTTTGGACAATATCGAGTTCCGAATTTCACCGAACCCGGGAGAGGATCTGCGCTCGCTTGACAAGATCGCTTCCGGCGGTGAACTCTCGCGCATTATGCTGGCTCTCAAGACAGTGCTTGGCACGGAGCGGCTCAACCTGGGGGCAAGCGCGAAGAAGACGATTAACCCGACGTTTATTTTTGATGAAGTCGATACCGGAATTGGAGGCCGCGTGGCGGAGCGCGTCGGTCAAAGACTCAAGCGCCTGGCGCAAGGTGCCCAGGTGATCTGCGTAACCCACCTCGCGCAAATCGCCTGCTTTGCCGATCACCATTATTACGTGGAAAAATTCGAGCGCAACGGCCGCTCTCACACGAGGGTCACGCACTTGGCGGACGAAAAAGAACGCGCCGGCGAACTTGCTCGGATGCTTTCCGGCACCCAGGTGACCGACGCCGTTCTGAAACACGCAGCCATGATGCTCAAACAGGCCTCTGCTTAAAATGGAATTCCTCGCGCATCACATAGCAAAATATAAATCTGAGCATGGACCGTCGCAACTATCCAAAGGCAACGCTCTCAAGATATACTGAACGAAGTGAGGTGGTTTTTCCCTGATGAGTGACGAATTTTTTCCGATCCTGTCCGGCAATGGTCAATGCGTTCAAAGTGCAAACAGGAAATCCCACCTTACAGGGAACCGCGAACCTGACGGGCGGCCTTTCTACATCGAGACCTTCGGCTGCCAGATGAATGTCCATGATTCCGAGAAAGTCGCCGGCGTCCTGATGGCGCGAGGCTACCGGCCGGTTTCCAGCCCCGAAGAAGCCGAGGTCATTTTTTATAATACCTGCAGCATCCGCGAAAAAGCCGCCCAAAAAGTTTTTTCCCGTCTGGGAACTTTCCGCAAGACGCAAGGCGGCGAACGCAAAGTGTTCGGCGTGCTGGGCTGCGTGGCCCAGCAGGAAGCTGAGCGAATTTTCGAGCGCGCCCCCCATGTCAGCCTGGTCTGCGGGTCCGCGAGTTACCCAAAGCTGCCGGATTTGCTGGCTCAGATCGAGAATGGCCATCAGCGTGTCATGGGCCTGGCGCTTGACACCGAAGAATGTTTTGAAACAGAAATGACGCGGCGCGACAATCGCTTTCGCGCCTATATCACCATCATTGAAGGCTGTGACAAGGCGTGTACGTACTGCGTGGTCCCTATGACGCGCGGACCGGAGCGCAGCCGCCCGAGCGACAAGATTCTGGCCGAATGCCGGCGCCTGGCCGATGAAGGTTTTACGGAGATCCAACTGCTCGGCCAGACCGTTAACTCCTATAACGATCCTTCGCCGGCGCGGATGAGTTTTGCGGAACTGCTGACGCGCGTGGCGGAAGTCTCCGGTGTGCGCCGCGTTCGATTTACCACATCTCACCCGCGCGACTTCACCAAAGAGATTGTGCAGGCCATCGACAGCCATTCGGCGATCTGCGACCAGATTCACCTGCCTGTGCAATCAGGTTCAAATTCGGTTCTGAAACGGATGCTGCGGACCTATACTCGTGAAGAGTATCTTGAAAAAATCGATTGCATCCGCAGCGCAAAGCGTGCTATTAGCATTTCGACGGACATCATCGTAGGGTTCTGCGGCGAGACGCAAGATGACTTTGAACAGACCCTCAGCCTCCTCGATATCGTCGGATACGATCAGGTATTTTCCTTCAAGTATTCTCCACGTCCCAAAACTGCTGCCGGCCATTTTGAGGATTCAGTGCGTGAGGAAGATAAAGGCCGGCGGCTGATGATTCTGCAGGACAAACAACGTGAAATTCAGATTCAGAGAAATCAGGCTTGTCTCGGCCGGCAATATGAAGTACTAGTGGAGGGTTTTCATCCTCGTCTGGGACAAGCTGTCGGAAGAACAACAAGCAACCGGATCGTTAACTTTTCTGGTAAGCCCTCGTGGGTAGGGCATTACATGATGGTACGAGTGACAGCGTCGGGAGCAAACAGCCTGGTCGGCGAGCGGGTATTGGGGACCGCGGTTGGCCAAGCCTGGTGCTGAATGCTTTTCAGCCAATTGCAGCCACACTGATACCAGCGCTGTGCTGCAGGGAGGATGCACAATGGAAGTCGAGGTAAAAATTCGTGGTCTGATGATGGACCCTGTCACCAACATGCCAATTGTGATTTTGAAGGATATCGACGGCGCATCCGTGCTTCCAATCTGGGTGGGGATCTATGAGGCCAACGCCATCGCGCTCGAAATCGAAAAAGTCACCACCCCCCGGCCCATGACCCACGATCTCCTAAAGAACCTTCTCCTTGGCCTGGAGGCACACGTCAGGAAGGTGGTTGTCAATGAACTGAAGGATGACACCTTCTATGCCCTCATCTGGCTTGAGAGGGATGGTGAAATATTTTCTATTGATTCCCGCCCGAGCGATGCCCTGGCACTCGCTCTGCGCGTCGATTGCCCGATCTTCGTTGAAGATGAAGTCCTGAAGAATTCCAAGGTTTCCGGCACCGGGGCGGACAAGGCCAATAACGATGAACTTCGCAAATGGCTCGAAAACCTTAACGACGAAGACATCGGTCGGTATAAAATGTAACACCTGAAGGCAGCCGGGGTCGTTCCCCTCCGGGAGATCGGCCGTTGATTACTCCAACCTGCCTCAATCGGAGTTACGGAGTGGCAAGAGTCATAGCCGTTGCCAACCAGAAGGGGGGGGTTGGCAAGACCACAACTGCAATCAACCTCGCGGCCGCGCTGGCCATGCACAACCAGCGCACCCTCCTGATTGATCTGGATCCCCAGGCCAACAGCACGCTGAGTTTCATCAATCCGGACGGAATGGCCGGTTCAATCTACGACGTCCTTACTGACCACAAAATGAAGTTGTCAGAGGTCGTCAAGCCGACCCGCTGGCTGAATCTTTCCCTGGTCCCGTCCAGAATTTCACTTGCCAAGCTTGAGGCCCAGTTGGTAGGGCAGTTTGATGCGCCTTTCCGGCTGAAAGACGCCATCGCTGCCTGCCACGGCGATTTTGATATGATCGTGATCGACACACCGCCGGCTTTGGGAATCATCACGGTGAATGCGCTGGTGGCGGCTTCGTTTCTGATTGTTCCCATTCAGGCTTCCTATTACGCCCTGGAGGGCACCGATGATCTGCTGGAAACGCTGGAGCGCATTCGTGCGCGGCCGAACCCGGAATTGCAATTGCTGGGTGTCCTGATCACGCTCTATGACAAGCGAACCAACCTAGCGCGCGACATTCACAAGCAGGTGCGGGAGGTTTTCGGCCCCAAAGTTTTCAACACGGTGATTGGCAAGAACGTTCGTCTGGAAGAAAGCCCAGCCTATAAGGAAACAATTTTCAGTTTCGCCCCAACCTCCTCCGGTGCGGAGGAGTATGCCAGCCTGGCTCAGGAGGTACTGCAACGTGTCGGTTAGACGCGCAGGGTTACCGGTAGCAATCCAAATGCGCCACAACGCCCATTACGTTGAAGACATCATTTCCCGGAGCGGAGCGGCGATCGGACGGATGATTTCAATCGAGGATATCCAGCCATACGCTGATCAGCCTCGCAAAGACCGGGGTGAGTTGCAAGGTTTGGCGGAGTCGGTACGGCAAAAGGGCGTGCTGGAGCCCTTGCTCGTCCGCCGGCACGCGGAGTCCGGCAAGTATCTGATCATTTCCGGCGAGCGCCGCTACTTTGCAGCGCGCATGGCTGGACTTGCGGAACTGCCCTGCATTGAAAAGAATGCGGACGACGGCGAAACTCTTGAACTGGCACTGATTGAAAACATGCAGCGCAAAGACCTCACGCCGTTCGAAGAGGCCGACGGCGTTCAGGCGCTTGGCGACCGCTTCGGCCTTACCCACGAGGAAATCGCCGGAAAAATCGGGAAGTCACGCTCTTCGGTGACCGAACTGTTGAGCCTTCGCATCATTCCAGACGAGATCAAAGCTGCCTGCATTGAAAGCGGTGTCCTTTCCAAGTCGCAACTCCTGCAGGTGGCCCGCCAGCCGACTGAAGCCAGAATGCGCGATGCCGTTCGGCGCTTCGCCCAAGGCACTCTGAACCGCGACCAGGCCCGCCAGGAGCGGAACCCGGACAAAAGGCCCCAGAACGGCTCCTTCCGTTTTGTCCCGCCGACCAAAGATTTCAAGCTGACCCTGCAATTCCGCAAGGGCAAAGTTGAACGTGAGCAGGTCATTGCTGTCTTGCGACGTGTGCTGGAAGAACTCGAAAACGAGGCTTGATCCGCCCAATGCCGGAGACGAGGTTGCAGCCGGTCGTGCGCACAAATGCAATGGCTTTTGCAATCTCGTCTCACCACAATTCCATTGCCCTTACCTCACTTATCCCGTAATTGCCAGGTGGCGTCGTGCGCGTTTATCGCGGCGTCAAATCCTTGCCCTTAGATGAAATCATAGAAGTTGCATTCGGTTGATCCAGCGGATAGCCTTGGATTTTTGTCAAAAAAATCTCGCATTGCGGTGGCTACAAACGTGAAGGATGAAAATCGCAGAGTTGGAGGGCAGGGAATTGTTAAAGCCTCGACCAGCGGCACTGGCTTCATCCTGGATTGCCTGTTCCTGGCGGCGGTCGAGATTCTGTCGCTTGTTGCTTATGCTCCGCGCATCGGTTTCTATACAGACGACTGGGCCTTTCTCTCCATCTTCAAAGGGTGCCCCAACCAATCGTTTTCGGGGCTCTATGCTTGTCTCTATTCCGGCGCGCCGAACACCCGGCCGCGCCCTGTCCAGATTTTTTCGCTGACAGCGCTCTACAAAGTTGCGGGAGTTCATCCCTTTACTTACCAGCTTTTCATCGCTGTCTTCCTTGTCGCTATGGTGCTGATGCTTTACTTTGTCCTGCGAGAGTTGCAGGCGCCGCGTTTGCTGGCGATTAGCTTGCCTTTGCTTTACGGTCTTCTTCCTCACTACTCGACCGACCGTTTCTGGATGGCCTCATCGCAATCCCTTGTGTCCATGTTTTTCGGCTTCCTGTGCTTCTACTGTGTATTGCGGTCGGCATCGGCAAGCCGCGGGTTCCGCTGGCGGTGGCAGTTGGGCAGCATTGTTGCGCTGGTGGTAAGTTCCTTTGCCTATGAGATCTTCGTGCCGTTGTTTGTGCTGGTTCCTTTTCTCTATTGGTACCGTTCGAGGAAACTGCCCCGGCAAGAATCCTCCAGGAGGCGCGGACTTCGGAGAAGTTCAATTCTTTATTTCCTTGCAGCGGCTCTCGTGCTGGCTGCGGTTACCGTCTACAAGTTGATGACTCAGCTCGGCAGCGTTCACGGCAGATTTCTGCACCGCATACCTCAGGTAATTCACCAGGGCCTTGTGCGGGCCATTAATTTCAACTATGGCTATTACGGATTGGGCTTGCCGGCCGTGGCCTGGAGCGCCGCGCGGTTTTACCCGAACGCGGAAGTGCTTATCCTTGGTGCAATTCTGGCTTGCGTAATCCTGGCGTATTTCCGCTACGTTGTCCGGTCGTCTGGACCGTGTTTCCCGCGGCCCGGCATCTGGGCCATGCTGCTGGGGTTGGGACTGGTGATTTACGGGCTTGGTTACGCTCCCTTCTTTGCTTATCCGGTCCTCAACCTGACAAGCACGGATCCCGAAAATCGCATCGCGCTTGCCGCGGCGGTGGGCGCTGCAATTTCGATTGTCAGCCTGCTCGGGTTGGCCAGCAGCCTTGCCAGGTCAAATCTCATCCGCACGAGAATATTCACAGTCCTGTTTACGATTTTTGCTGTGTCGGGATTCTTAATCGTTAATGCCATTGGCTGCTTCTGGATCGCTGCCTATCAACGGCAGAATGCAGTCGTCGCTTCGATTCGGCAGAACTTTCCTGTCCTGCCGTCGGGAAGCGTGCTTATCCTTGATGGTGTGTGTCCCTCTATCGGCCCCGCGCCGGTCTTCGAGTTTGATTACGATCTGGAGGGCACTCTCTGGATCGATTATGACAATCCTGATTTGCGCGCGGACGTTGTGAGTCCTGCCCTGAAAGTGGGCGAACGCGGCCTGACTTCCGTAACATATGGCCATGTGGACCATTACGCTTACGGGAGCAATCTTATTGTGTTCAACCCGAAAGGAAAGGTCATGGAACGGCTGACGAGCGCAGAAGTTGCTCGCCAATATTTCCGGCTTCATGATCCGGATTTTAATGGCGACTGCAATCCTGCGCGTTTATCTCCCGGTATTTACCCTTTCAC
>JAKASH010000011.1 GCA_021828225.1 Acidobacteriota bacterium
CTGAGCTGCCGCGCCAGCCTTTTCTTCTATTTGCAGCGTCGGGAACTGATATACAAGGAGTCATTCAGCAGAGGCTGATTACCGCAGCCCAACACCGTCCACCGAAACGGGGTAACTCCACTCCGCAATGGTTTTTGGCAGATATTCGAGCAGCAGGCCGCCGGACACGAGCACTGGTACGCAACGCCACGCGGCCGGCGCGTCGACGAAGCGGAAGGTGCCCTGCTGGCTTATCTCCTTGAACCCTTTCGCGATGCGCGGAGCGCGCTGGAGGTCGGTTGCGGCACCGGACACTTTACGCAATGGTTGAATGCGCGAGGTCGCACCGCGACAGGATTCGATCGCTCGCCGGCGATGCTCAGTGAAGCACGCCATCGCTTTCCTTGAATACCCATTATCCTGGGTAACTCTAATAAGACGGATTGTAGAGATCGCCTACCGCGCCTTATTTAATTCCATACTTAACCCAACGCTTGCGCACGTGATTCATCGTTTCGTCATCAGGATAAGCCAGCGGGGCGAAGTTAAAACCAAACCACTGTTCCGTCTTCGGATTGTCAAATGGTTTGGTGGCATCAATCAGCAACCTCTCACCCTTGTTGACCGCGGCGGCAATCCGGTCTTTCGGATGGACCACTGGGTCGAGGTAACTCACCCATCCGGGGTAAGTTACAAGGTCTTTCGATGGTCGAACACGATAGGCAAAAGCCCACATGATCTTGTTCAAGTCGTAGATATCGACGTCCTCATCAACAACCATAATGTTCTTGCCGATCATGTTCGAAAACCCGGAACTCCAAATGTTCGCCGCCACCTGATGCACCTGTCCGTAATAGCTGTTGTCGATTTGGACAAATACATTCGCCCAGGCCGTACTCTTATCCACATTGACTCCGGTGATGCCGGTCATCCTTTCCTCCAGCAAATCCCACATAGCGGCACTGTGGTTAACGGAACTAACGATATGATCTTCGTTGATCGGCATGCCTTCCAGTGTCCCCTGAAGTATTGGGTCCTTCCGGCATGTTATGCATTTGACCTCAAAGACGGGACGCTTTCCCGGAATAGAGCAGTAATACCCGGTGTATTCGCCGAATGGTCCCTCGTCGCGAAAAGTGCTGAAATCTGAGGAAACCTCCCCTTCCAAAATGATCTCGCAGGCAGCGGGCACGTAGAGATCGCTGGTTTCGCACTTCACCAGTTCGACGGGTTTTTGCCTGAGCGCCCCCATAACATCATATTCGCAGATTCCCGGCGGTACGGGGGCACACGCCACCGCCGGAAGCACCGGGTCCCATCCAATGGCAACGGCAATCGGCAAATTCTGTCCCGCTTTTTTGTGCTCTCGCCAGTGCCTCCAGATGTGTTGGCCGGTGGCGATAGTCATTCCAGTATGGTTGCGATCATGAATCATCTGGCGGTATAAGCCGACGTTCATCCATTCGGCGTCGACACCTTGAGTCACCACGCCGTCGAATGTTCCGATGTAGCGGCCCCCGTCCAGCTTGTGCCATTTCGGCACTGGAAATTGATAAAGGTCTACGTCGTTTCCCTTCACAATAATTTCCTTACACGGGCCGGAATCAACGATGACCGGCTTGACCAGCTTTCTAGTCCTTTCGCGCCACACTTTGATCAAAACCGGGTATGGCGTATCTTTTGGCAACCCTAACATCAGAGCCACCCGGCTATATGTTCCCAAAGAAGCGGAAAACATCTTTCTCCCGATCGTCTGCTCGTGATCTTTCACGTTCTCAAATAGAAGCGCCGGCCCGCCTCGATCCAAATTCTCTTGCACAACTCCACCCACCTCGAGGTCCCAATCGACCTTCTCAGTCACTCGCGCAAGCTCGCCCTCTTTTTCAAGAGTCTCAATCCAGTCGCGCAAATCGCGGTAAGCCATGAGTGTCCTCCCGTTCAAACAACAACCTGCATTGGCCACAACCACACGTTCAGGTGCTTTTCTTTTCCTTTCTTTTCCGGGAAAACATGTCCTTGTAGTGTTTGGCTTCTTCTGATCCCCAGAATGTTCTTACAGCCGCCGTGGACATCGTCTCAAACCCAGATATATGGTCGGTGTCGGCATTGAATGCATGTTTGAGGAAGCGTATAGCGTACGGGCTTAGTTCCTTAATCTCGTTACACCACTTTTCAACCTCGGCATCCAATTGGGCAAGAGGCACCACTTTGTTTACGAGCCCCATTTCTAATGCTTCGTGAGCAGTATATGTTCTGCAGAAGAACCACATCTCTCTTGCTTTCTTTTCGCCTACAATCCTCGCAAGATAAGCAGCACCAAACCCCGCATCGAAGCTCCCGACCCTCGGACCTGCCTGCCCGAACTTGGCGGTATCCGCGGCTATCGAAACGTCACAAATAATGTGAAGGATATGCCCGCCACCTATGGCCCATCCATTAACTGCTGCTATTACGGGCTTACTAACCGCTCTTAGCATGTTGTGGGCCTTCGTATGCCAATAGTCCATCTCTCTGCTATAGCCGCCGTCCTTCGACTCTTGAAGATCTCCGCCAGAACAGAATGCCTTGTCTCCGGCGCCTCGCAACACGATGACTCTGATGTCAGAATCTAACTCAGCATCTTCAAGTGCGGAAGAGAGCTCTTGTAAAGTGTGAGTGGTGAATGCATTGTAGGCCTCCGGACGATTGATAATGACCTTCGCGATGCCATCTTCTTTTGTGTAAGTTAGATCCTTAAAGTCCATCGTTGTCCTCCCTTATACATGCTAGGTAAATTGCGGCCGTACGGCGGACAAAGGCGAGCAGCGCTGTGCAAGCTTCAGCATTCTGGCCGATGCAGTTGCGTGCAGCCATCGGGCTAGACACGTGTTCACCGCTAAGTTGCGGGTGGGCGCAGATGGCTGATTAGCGAAGAGCCTCTGTCTTGCGCGCGGTCGTGAGCATGCGCATCGCGCCAGAGGCTCCATTGCAGTCTGTTCTTAGTCCCAAGTGAGGCTATAGCTTTGCAAAATCGGGGTGCCCGGCGGAGTGGCCTCAACCTCAACCTGGGTACCACAGCCGGGGCAGTAAAATTCCCGGAAGACGCAGCGCTGACGGTCGTAACCCCAACGTCCGGGAAGAATTGTTTGCGGGTCACGGTCGTACACCAGGCAGTAAAGCTTAAAGTTTTCCCGGGCCTCACAGTAAGCAAAGCCACACCGCTGACATACGGCCACGGCCTTTCCCTTGTCATCCTCCACGATGTTAACGTATGGAGTAAGGGGGAAGAGCAGACGTTGCACGTTCACCTCTTTGAGGGCATACAGTTCCCGCTTGGGCAACATTTCCTCGGCTTCCGTCTGCTCTCTAAAGCCGGGGCAAAAGGAGGTCGTCTCGTCCAAAAACTCCAACACCTCCTTTGGCAGCTCCCTTCTTTTCCTCCTTGCCACCATCTCGGCAAGGTACTCCTTGGCGGGAACCCCCTGACGTAGTCTCTCCTTTCTCTTTTGTGCTCGCAGCTCTTCCGTGCGTTTATAGTCAACGGCCAGGGTCTTGGAATCGATTACTGCTCCGTAGACCGTTTGCGCAGTATCAATAGTTGTCAGCTTATTCTCTATATCCTGTGCAACCAGAGTGGGATCCCTGTCCAAGGGATCGCCTAGACCAGCTCCACCAGGAGCCATGGTGATGATGATGTCTCCTGACCTCATCTGCCTCGTTGCCACATTAGGTGACCCAGCAATATAGTTCCCCTCTAAACACTCTCTTACCTCTTCCGCTGCGTAGGGTATTGGTCCTCCCTGCTCCGCCTTCTGATAAAAGTCCGTGTCTACCATCTCATCGGCAAAAGAAGCTGCGGCCGGGTACCCTCCAAAGAGACCTTGATTTACTGGAAACTTCCCACCTGTACCCAGATGGCAAGGAAAGTGTTGGTCGCTGCCATGGGTAACAATCACCGCCGAGAGGGCGGTTCCTCCCCGCTGCTGACCGAAGCCACCAGAGTCGGGACGGTGCCTCTGACTGAGTACGAGGATGGGGATGATCATCTCCTCCCCTTCGGTATCGGGGATGTATGTCCAGGGGTTCCAGATGGTAACAGAGCTGTCATGGCCGTCTTTCCCTATTCTGCCCCCGCCTCCTTGGGCACAGGCAGCAGACATGTAAAAGTTGCCAAAGACCCGGCCGAACTGGTCTATTCCTCCGGTAGTAATGCCGTTGACTGTCGCGGCAGCTGCCTGCACGTCTTGCGGGTTACCAGAGGCATAGTAGGCTCGACTCAGGGCTTCGGTAACATTGTTACAAAAGGTACTGCCGATACCGACCGTGGCATAGCCGACGCTCTGTTTTTCATCCGCATTGAGCCTTGAGCCAAAGGGGACCTCAGACCTCACAACATGGCTAATGCCTGAATTCCACCGGGCATCGTAAAGCATCTCCGTGAGCAGGCTGTAGAAGATCGTGGCTTCAACCGCGGGGAAATAGGCATTGTTAAAGCCCGGTTTTTGCGGGGAAACCACCGGCACCCGCATGATAAGCTCCCCGCCTTTGGTTACCTCCATATCCAGTTGGATTACTGCCAATACCTCCTGCCCCGCTCCCAGCGCATCACTGTACATGCGCGAGCGGTATATTCCCGGCCGCAAACCTGTGATCTTGGCCCGGGCCTGTTCCTCGGCATCCTTAACCAACTGGCGGGTGGCGGCCTTGAAGAAGTCAAGCCCGAACTCCTCGATCAGACCCGGCAGCCGCTGACGTACCCTTTCATTGCCCGCGATCCGCGCCCTGATGTCCAACTCCATTCCCAGGGGGGCGCGAACCCCGCGCAGGGCCATGTTGAACATATCCCGGCGCATGGTCCCCTTTTCCACTAGCTTGACCGCAGGGAAGCGCAGGCCATCATGCCACGCCTCCTTGGCGCTTGGACACATGCCGCCGGGCTCTATCCCTCCGGTCTCGCTGGTGTGGGAGAGGGCGGCGATCCACCCGAGATGTTCATCCTTATAGAAAAACGGGGCAATGATGCCCGTATCCGGTACGTGCATCCCGGCGATGTAGGCATCGTTGTTAATGAACTGGTCACCATCGTAGATGCCTATATCTTCTGCGTACCTATTCTCTGTCATGTAGCGAATGCAGCGGGTGACGTTCATGACATGCATCAGTATCCCGCAGGCTACATGCGCCGCTTCCCCTTCTGGCAAGTAAAACCCTTCCAGTACCTCTCCTGATTCTCGAGTAATAGTGGAGCCAGAGAGGTACCTGATGACCTCTTTACCCTCGTTGAGGATCTGATCGAGGTTGTTGTAGAAGATCTCGTACCGTACCGGATCCAGTCTGGCCTCTGTCATCTCTCCTCCATCGCCATATTGAGGTACTCATCCACCGTCAACGCACATCCTGGTGAAACAACAAGCGTGGTGTCTGTTCCCTCGACAATGGCTGGACCCTCAACCACATTGCCGACTCGCAACCTTTCCATGCTGTATATTGGCGACCCCATCCACGTGCCATGAAAATAGACTTCCCGCTCCCCCTTGAGCGCCGCTTTAGGATCCCTACCCACGTATTCGCGCTTGACGATGACCGGTTTGGGAACAGCTGCAGAGGCGACGAGGGCGCTGGACACGATCTCCACACCTCCAGCAGGGAGCATGGCCTCTCTGGTGTATGTCGTTAGATAGGCCTCTTCAAAGGCACGGATAATGGCCCGCAAATCTTCTACCGAACCGATGCGGTTGGTGGAGATGGGGCACCTAATCTCCCACAACTGGCCACCGTACCGAGCCAGAAGCTCGTACTTCTTGGTCACCTCGCGGGGCAGGAAACCCTCAGCCTCCATATCGGCGCCGGCCTTGCGCTCCAGCTCGCCGTACATGGCGTTGAACCTTTCGATGGCTGCTGAAGAGATCTGCTCCAGGGAAGTGAGCTGCTCGAGGTTAAACCGCAGCCTGACTTTGTCGTAGGGAAGGTTGGCGAGGAGAATAAAAGGGGAGGCTTCATAACGGTGGCGCACATCTGCTGTCGAAGCACCAAAGGCGGAAAACACCGCCGCATAAGGGCAGACGATCACCTTGGCAAATCCCAAGCCCGCTGAGTAACCAGCACAGTGGGTTGGACCGGCGCCGCCGAACGCAAAGAGGAGATAGTCCTTGGGGTCAATCCCCTTGGTGGCCATAGTGGTGCTGAGGATTGCCTGCATTTTGCCATCGATGATTTGGCAGATCCCTTCCGCGGCGGCGAACACGCTCATTCCGAGAGGATCGGCAATCTTCTCCTTGATGGCGGCTACCGCTTTTTCCCGGTCGAGCTTCCTCTTACCTCCCCAGAAGTACTCGGGATCGATCCGACCCATGACTACGTCGGCATCGGTCACGGTGGGTTCGGTGCCGCCCAGACCGTAGCACGCAGGTCCCGGTGCCGCTCCGGCGCTCTCCGGTCCTACCATCAGGCTGCGGGTAACCTGATCAACCCGGGCGATGGTTCCTCCGCCTGCCCCGATGGTGACGATCTCGCGCATGGGGTTAGCGATCTCAAATCTCCCGACGACCGGCTCACGCAAGAATTCCTCTCCCCGCGCCGAAGAGATGCTCACGTCAAAGCTGGTGCCGCCAACGTCGCTGCCAACGGCATTTTTGTACCCATACAGAGCCTTGAGATAATCCACCCCGGTTAGACCGCCCACAGGTCCCGAATGGAGAGTGGTGGCAGGCTCCACCACTTCGGATCGGGCCAGTCCGCCCACTGCCTGCATCACCAGGAGCGGACGGGTGTAGCCCTGCTCTTTAAGCCCACCGCTGATCTCTTTCAAAAGCGCCCGCAGCGCCCTGCCGATATAGAGATCGATAATGGTGCTCATCGTGCGGGGGTAGTCCCTGATGATTGGCGCAACCTCTGAAGATATCGACACCGGCAGGCCAACCGCCATCTCCCGTATGATCTCTCTTACCCGCTGCTCGTGGCGAGGATTGAGAAAAGACCACAGCAGAGCCACCGCGATCCCTTCCACCTCCTCGGCAAGCAGCTTCCTTACGGCTTGTCGCACATCTTCTTCTCGCAGCGGGATCACTACCTGGCCCTTACAGTCCAATCGTTCTATCACTCCCTCAATCCGCTTGCGGGGAATAATAGGGGCCGGCTTATCGGCCGCCACGATATGCATCGCCTCCCTGCGCGTGAGGCCCGCCGCCCGCAGGCGCATGATAAGAGTTCGGTCCTCGTGCCCTTTGGTTGTGATTAGACCCAGTTTGGGGGCGCCCATCCCGGTGACAACCACATTGGTGCCGACGGTGGTCCCGTAGCCGATCACATCCGCCCGGGCTACTACATCCTGTAACGATGTGCCTAGCTTCTCAGCGCCGTCCTGGATGCAGCCAAAAAAACAGTCCTGGAGCCGCTGGGGAGTGGTGAAAGCCTTGCCCCGCACGAAGGTCCCGTCGGGACTCACAATGACGGCGTCAGAAAAAGTCCCACCCGTATCTACATATATAATGTATTTCCCCGCACCACTTCTCTGCTTCTGCGTGGAATCCATATTACCCGGAATTTCCATTTTGAAATCCCAATTCAGCAAGCACCGGGCATTCTGCAAACGCGAATTTCCTGCCCCGACTCTCTAGTCGTGCTCATTTCGGACCGGTTGACTTCTGCGGCAAGACCTAAGTGTTGCCGAAGGAGACAGCCAATTTGTGACGAAGCGAACCAGTTTCACAGAACGCCTCCCGTCAACGGGCGTTGGCCCAAAAGCTTTTGCAAAAAACGTTCCGATGGTCTCGCAACCCCCAGGGGGATGGTGCCGGGGCTGGATCGCGTTTGCAGCTTGAAGCTAGATAACCTTGAGACCCATCTTTCTCGCGATGATGTTGCGCTGCATCTGAGAAGACCCGGCGGTTATGGTCGCGGCGGCTGCGTCCACGTAATGCAACGCCATATCGGTCTCACAGACGTAGCCGATGCCGCCCAAGGTTTGCAGGCCCCAGTGGCTGGCTTCGACGTAGGTCTCGGAACCGAACAACTTGGCCATCGCAACTTCCTTGATGCACGGCAGGCCCTTCGCGGCCAGCCACGCCGCCCGATAGGTCAGCAGGCGTGCGGCATCGGCCTTGGTCTGAAGGTCTGCCCAGGCGTGAGCGATAGCCTGGAAGCTGCCGATAGGGCGCCCAAACTGTTTCCTTTGCTGGGCGTACTCGACCGCCTCGTCGATTATCCGTTGTATTCCGCCCACGTAATTGGCGCAGACGAAAAGCCGCTCAATTTCGAGGCCGGAGAGCAGCAGGTTCCAACCCTGATTCAGCTTGCCCAACAGGTTTTGCCGGGGCACGCGCACGTCTTCGAGAAACACTTCGTAGGTGCCGAACATCCGTCGACCGAAAGTATCCAGCCGCCGCAGCCGTACGCCGTGAGTATTAGGGTCAAGCAAGATAAGACTCAGTCCTTCTTGCTTGGAGGCGGTTCGGTCGGTGCGTGCGTAGAGCTGAATGATGGTGTTGGGCAGGCCTGCGCCGGAGCAAAAGCGCTTTTCGCCGTTGACGACGAAATGATCCCCCTCCACAGCCGCATAAGTCGTGATCGCGGCTGCGTCCGAACCTGCGCCAGGCTCGGTTATCGCGATCGAGAACCTCAACTCGCCGCTGATTGCCCGGGGAATGTAAAAGCTCTTTTGCTCCTCCGACCCGTGACGGGCGAGGTTGAGCCCGCAGAACACCGTAGCACCGTAGCCTGACGCGATATCATAGCCGAAGTACCCAAGCTCCTCGCCCAAGACCACCATCTCCATGACGCCACCGCCAGCCCCTCCGTACTCCTGCGGCATCGGCACGCCAAACCAACCCGCCTGGGCCATCTTGGCGAACAGCTCCTGCGGATATTCGGCATTCCGATGCCACTGGCGCTGTTTGTCAGACGGACACTCCTTTTGCAGGAAGCGGCGGACGGTTGCCCGCATCGACTCTTGCTCTTCGGTGCAGCTAAACTCCATTGCTCTTGACCCGTAGAATTCGTTTGCGCCGACGCGGCACGGACTTCATCGGCTCCTCCTCCGGACTGCCTACCGATGGATCTGCTCGATATTATTGATCCGCGAAAAAGGCCGACCTCCGCCGCTCTTGGTTTCGAGAGAGGTCCCAAAGTCAATCCGAGCGTGAGTCACAAGCCAGATTGTTGCGACTCGACTGTTTCCTTCAAATCCGAGCGAAGCATAGTTAATGCCATTAAAAAGCAGCAACTAATGTCAATCAATGAGGGCCACGACTTTCCTGCCGCGTCTGGACATGAAAGACACAGGTGTGGCCATTCGATACGTATCGAACGGCGACATTATGTAAGCAAAGCTATAGCTTCAAAGATCGCTGCCTATTTTCCTCGGATTAAGGGGTCGAACAGGTGGCACGTGTTATGCGTCGGGATTTCTATCCATTTTTATTGGCTAGTTAATCGTGTTGAAGTAAAGCGCGCGGGTAAAGGCAATTCTCAGCACGAGCGATTATGACGACACGACGACTGATTGTAGGAATCACTGGGGCGAGCGGAATAATTTACGGGGTCAGGTTTATCGAGCGCCTCCACGAACGCGGGGACACGGAGCTTCACCTGATTATGACCGACGCGGCTCTCCTCACGCTCGCGCAGGAAACCAAATGCTCGCCCAAAGAGCTGGAGGGCAAGGTGGCGGTGGTGCACAACGTGCACAACTTGGCGGCGGCGGTGTCCAGCGGTTCGTTTCGGACTGCCGGCATGGTTATCGTGCCGTGTTCGATGAACACGCTGGCCTCAATCGCGTACTGTCAGACCAGCAACCTGCTAACCAGGGCGGCGGACGTGTGTCTCAAGGAACGCCGACCCGTGATCCTGGTGGCGCGTGAAACTCCGTTGCACTTGGGTCATCTTCGCGCCATGGTGGCAGCCGCCGAGACCGGCGCCATCATACTGCCGCCGGTTCCTGCCTTCTATTTCGGTCCTCGAACCATCGACGACCTTATCGATCACATGACAGGCAAAATTCTCGACCAACTCGGCTGGGAACATTCTCTGTTCAAACGCTGGGGCGAGACGGAACCGACCAAGCCGGATGTGAAGTGAACGGAGAGGTGTTTCGTAACCAACGTCGCTCGCTTCCCATGCGGAGGCTCTACGATGTCGGAATTTTTGTCTGACAGGCTGCCGGAGGTGTGTATCGCGGCCTTCAACGGTCGCGACTTGGAGCAGAAGTTCGGCGACACCTACGTGTTGCTGACTACGGATCCCGACGGTACTCCGCGACCCTGCATGCTCAGCGCGGGAGAAGTTCTCGGCCTCGATGATCGAACGATTCGCCTCGCCCTATGGACGGGATCGCACACGGTCGCCAACCTTGCCCGTGGCGTGCGCGCGGTAATCTGCTTCGTGGCGCCTCGCACCGTTTTATATATCAAGGGGATACCGCACCGGCTTGCGTTGAGACCCGAGGCAGGTCTCGAGTACTTTGAGATTCGGGTCGAGCGCGTAGATTCCGACGTGCATGAAGGTATGCCGGTAATCCAAGGTGTCAGGTTCACATCAGAAGCCGAGCCTACCGCCTCAGTCGTCAAGGCTTGGCAGAAAGTATTGAAGGAGCTTGCAGAGGTACAGCAAGAAATATGAGCGCAACCATGATCAAAGAGGAATTTCGTGCCGCGAGCGGCCGGATTTAGGACCTAAGGAGCACCCTTGATTGGCTGCGAACCGAGGGCGACCTCATCGAAACCAATCGGGCGGCAGACCCCGACCTAGAGATTACGGGGTTGCAGAAGCACCTTGACGGCAGTTATCCGATTCTGTTCAGCGAGGTGCGCGCCAAGCCCAACCATCGGGTGGTGACCAATCTGTTCGGGGTGCCAGCAATCATGTGAAACTCCCCCGTGATCATCATTTGACACCCCCCCCCATCCTTGCGATCCGGGGAGTTCACCAGGCGCTATAGCCGCCGTCCACCGCAAAGACGGCGCCGGTGACGTAGCTGGAGGCCAGACTGAGCAGAAAGATTACCGCGCCGCGTATTTCCTGCGGCTGGCCGAGGCGGTTCATCGGGGTGAAACTCTCGGTCCGCTCGCGGACGCCGGGCTGCGCCAAGGCCCGTTCGTTGAGTTCGGTCGGCATCATCCCGGGCGCGATTGCGTTGACATTGATGCCGTACCGCGCCCACTCGATCGCAAGCTGGCGAGTCATGTTTTCCATCGCCGCTTTGCTGGCCGCGTAGCCGACCATCCGGTATGCGTTAAGCGGTTTTTGGTAGGGGCTGGCGCGGCTAGCGTAGATCGAGGTCACGTTAATTATGCGCCCGGGCCTGCCGCGCTCGATGAGCCGGTGGGCGACGCGTTGCGCGAGCATCAGTGCCGCGGTCGCATTGACGGCGAAAACCGCCTCCCAGTCGCGCGGCGACAATTTTTCCGCCGCGCCGCCCATAGAAATTCCGGCGGCGTTGACCAGAATGTCAATCTCGCCAAGCCCGGCGATCGCGTCCGCGAATGCGCGGTCGAGTTCAGCGGCGCTGCTCAAGTCGGCTGCGACGGGCAGCGCTCTGACACCGAAGGTTTCCAGTTCCCGCGCGAGACCCTCCAGCCGCTCCCGCCGCCGCGCGACCAACGCCACGTCGGCTCCGCCAATTGCGACCGCGCGCGCGCATTCCATGCCGAGCCCCGAAGAAGCTCCGGTTACCAGCGCCACATGGCCGCGCAATGAGAACAGCGCCTCGAGCGAGTCCAGGGCGCTTGGCGCGGGTGGGTCAGGCTGCGCCGTCATCGGGCTATTTTCGGAACCGTCCAAAGTCCGGCTTGCGACGCTCCATGAAGGCGTTTCGTCCCTCCATCGATTCCCTCGGTCGCGTAATAGAGCGCGCGCGCTTGCGCGCGGTCATCTTTCGCAACCCGTGCGGCTTTAGCGGTACGGCATAAACTCCCGTCCGAAAGTCTCTCGCGCGACAATTCCCTTCATGACCTCGGGCGTGCCGTCGCCGATCTCCAGTCCGATAACGTCGCGCAGCCGTTGTTCGAACGGCAGCGACTGATCGTAGCCCATCCAGCCGTGCAAAATGATGCAGGCATGGATTGCCTCGGCGGCCACCTTGGGCCCCAACCACTTGGCCATCGCCGCGTCCTTGGTGTGCGGTTCGCCTTGGTCGCGGTGGGCAAGGCACTGGTAGGCAAGGAGTCGGCCGGCCTCCACCATCGTCAGATATTCGGCGATCTGAAAGGAAACCGCTTCGTGCTTGGCGATCGGCCGGCCGAAGGTCTGCCGCTGCTTGGCATACTCCACCGTTTCCTCGAGCGACTGCGCCGCTGTGCCCAAACAGCCCAACGCGATCAGCGCGCGGTTGAAGTCGAAGGCGTTCATTACCTGGTAAAAGCCGCCGCCCTCCCGACCCAGCAGATGGTCGACCGGAACGCGCACGTCGTCGAAAATCAACGAGCCGCGTTGCGAAAGGCGCTCGCCGGCGCTTTGGTAAACGCGGCGCGACACCCCCGGCCGGTCCAGCGGCACCATGATAGCGCTGATGCCGTGCGCTCCGGGCTCGCCCGTGCGGGCAAATAGCAGGCACGCGTCGGCCATGCCGGCGAACGTTGTCGAGGCCTTCTCGCCTCGGATCACGTAATGGTCGCCATCGCGCCGCGCGCTGGTCACCATCGCGGCCGCGTCCGATCCGACTCCCGGTTCGGTGATTGCGGCGGCGATCACATGGTCGCCGCTGGCCAGTCCGGGCAGCCAGGCGCGCTTGACCTCTTCGCCGCCGTGGCGGGCAATCACTCCGCCGACCATCGCAAGCTGTAGAAAGAGCGTCGTACTGAGATCGCCGCGGCCGAGTTCTTCGGCGGCAACCCCGGCCATCACAAACGAGGCCTCGCTGCCTCCGTAAGCCGCGGGCACGCTCAGGCCGGTTATCCCGAGCGCTCCGAGTTCGCGTATCCGTTCACGTGGGTAGGGCGTCCCGCGATCCCACTTCGAGTACTCGGGTATCAGCCGCTCGCGCGCATAACGCCTGACCGAGTCCCTGAATTGCCGCTCCTGCTCGTTCAATCCGAAGTCCACTGGCGCCTCCCATAATCTCAATCCAAGCGGCCGATGCTGGCGGAGCCGACGCGTTCCCACCTAGGGAAATGCGCGCCGCCAAGGCGAGCGTTGGGCAGAGTTACCAGCCGCGTCTGGCCGCCGTACTTTTCCCTGGCCGCCTGGAAGCCGGGCGCGAGCGGATGAATGACGGCCGGCCCCACCGGTATCTCCACCTCGGTGGGCATCTTCCAGAAGTATTTGCCCTCGAACATGTCAATCATGCCCAATGGCATGAACTGCCGATATTGCCGCCAGTTTTGCCTGGTGATGACCGTGCCGGGCGCCACCGTTCCTGTTGGCTGTCGCCAGCCAGCCAGTCATTAGTAGTTGTCGTCCGGAGCCGTGTTCACGGTCGCGACCACAACAGACCCACTGCAATCACTATTATGAATCGACCGATTTGCTTCATCTTCCTGCCGCTTTGGCCGTTCCTAACGCACGCCAAGTGCCTATTGAGGAAGCATTAAGTGTGCCGACCATGAGCCATGCCGAGCGCGCACCGTTGAAACATGGGGAGGAAATCGCCTTGTCATAAAGCCGTTGCCAGCTTGGACGCTGCCGGCTTGGACGCGCGGAGCGCGGATAGCGCGTGAGATGCGCCAGAGCATGCGAAGCGCACGCAAGCGCGATCCCCAATCGCTGGTTGTTACTTCTGGTAACGGCGAACTGGAGCCAAACAGTACAGTCGCGGCCGCCGCGAAATCCTCTTCGATTCACCAATCGGCTGGAACGCCGATAGCAACCGTGGCACGCTCCATGCTCTCCACTTCAGCGTTTGTGAACCAATATGGCCGCTTCGGGGTTGCTTACAAGGTATGCGAGCTGCTTCGGGAACTGAATCTTTGCGGCGGTCTTATTTATCGGCTCGGCACGGAGACCCGGCGGCGGAATTGGCTGGTGCCGGTTTCGCGCTTCTACCGCGATGCGCGAATTCTCGAGCTTGGCGAGGGAACCTCTGAGATTCAGCGCATGGTTATGGCTCTGAGCCTGGGTTGCTGAGGCGGCGAGTGGATAGTTGATTTACGTTTAGCGCGCGACATGGCCAAATATGCCGCGGGCGCAGAGGCCGTCAAGACCGTGGACCTGGCAATGCAGGTCCACGGAGGAAGCGGATTCACCGGTGAGATTGATCCGATTACGCTGTGGCCGCTGGTGCGCCCGATGCGCACCGCGCCGGTCTCTCGCGAGATGATCCTTAACTACATGGACGGAGCACGACATGTACGAGATGCTGGAATACAGTTGCCGCGACCATATTGTCACCGTGACGCTCAATCGGCCGAACAAACTGAATGCGATAAACCCGCAGATGGTGCATGAACTGCGCGCGGTGGCCGGCGCCGTGCGCGCGGATTCGACGATTCGCGCCGTCGTCTTCACCGGCAACGGGCGTGCATTTTCCGCCGGCGCGGATATCGCCGAACTGGTGCGGATGGCCGGGCCGCCGGAGTTCTTCCGCTTCATCGAAGATATCCAGACCACCTATAACGCGATCGAAGACCTGGCCGTGCCGGCTATCGCCGCGCTGAACGGCCTTGCATATGGCGGCGGATGCGAGCTGGCGCTGGCCTGCGACCTGCGCATCATGGCCGAGGACGCCGCCATCGGGGTTCCCGAAATCAAGATCGGGGAGCTGCCGGGAGCGGGTGGGACGCAGCGCTTATCCAAGATGCTCTCCCCGGCAATCGCCAAGCAGATGATCTACTTCGGCGATCCGCTTTCGGCGCAGGACGCGCTGCGCCACGGGCTGGTGAATATGGTCGTGCCGAAGCAGAAAGTGTTCGAGACGGCGCTGGAGTGGGCCCGGCGGCTGGCGGAATTGCCGCCGCTTGCGCTCACTTGCGGCAAGATGCTCGTGCATGCGGGAATGAATGCCGATCTGAAGACCGGGATGGAAGCGGCGCGCGCGGCGACCGGATTCTTGTTCGGCACTGAAGACCGGCGGGAAGGGATGGGCGCATTCCTGGAGAAACGGACCGCATTGTTCCGCGGCCGTTGAAGAGGCCGCGCATGGAGTAGAAGCTTGGTGAGCCGGCGCCGGCGACTGGAGTTGCAACCGGAAGGGAAAGGAAAATCGCGAGCTAAGCGATCGGACCCGCCGTCCGGCCACGCCACAGGAGAGATAGCCATGGAATTGGGACTGGCGCAAAAAACCGTCATCGTAACCGGCGGTGGCTCGAATATCGGCCGCGGCATCTGCCTCGCCTTCGCCCGCGAGGAGGTGAACCTCGTCATCGCCGACATCGACGAGCAGCAGGCCGGCAAGACCGCGGCCAAAACCCGGGAACTGGGCGCCGCCGAAACCCTCGTGATCAAGACCGATGTCTCCAACTGGGAACAGGTTCAGGCTATGGTGCGGCAGACCGTTGACACGTTCGGGCACGTCGACGTGCTGGTCAACAACGTTGGGTGGACCATCGACCGTTTGTTTGTCGAGAAGCCGCGCGAAGAATGGGAAAAAGAGATTCGGCTCAACCTCTGGGGCATGATCAACTGCACCCGCGCTGTGCTGGACGATATGATGGCCCGCAATCGAGGCGCCGTCGTCAGCATCGGCTCGGACGCCGGTCGCATGGGCGAATTCCGCGAAGGCGTGTACGCCGCATGCAAGGCGGGGGTGATCGCGCTTAGCAAGACGTTGGCGCGCGAAGTCGGCAAGCATGGCGTCCGGCTCAACGTGGTCTGTCCCGGCACCACGATGCCGAGCAATGAGGAGGATGTCGGTCAGACCAGCATGTGGGCGGGCGGCTTTCTCAAGGGATGGAACACGCCGGAGATGCGCGAGCGCATTGCCAAGATGTACCCGTTGCGGCGGATTGGCCAGCCCGACGATGTTGCGAACGCGGTCGTCTTTCTTGCTTCCGATGCCGCGTCGTTCATCACCGGCCAGACGCTGAGCGTGAGCGGTGGCTATACTATGATGTAACCGCCGATCGCTGTTTGGCCAGACCGCAACATGCATGAATCGCTCGCGGCCGTTTACGGCAAGCGGGCGAGCACCGCGTAGGGTTCGGCTAGACTGTGGGGGGCCGCAAACCCGGCCGGTGTCCCACTGGAGTTGACCCGCTCTCGTAGACGGTGTTGGGGAGAAAGGAAGAAGGAGGCCCCCAATGCCAAGAACGCATCCACTATATGCGCCGGAATACCGCCGCTCGCCGCGTCACAGCCCGCTGCCGGTCGGTCGCATCCGATCCGTCGCGGGGATTATTGTGCGTGTCAAGCCCGCAATCAACCGTAGCGAAGTTAGCGAAGCTAACTTATCGGTGGCGCCTGCACGCGACCGATCCCAGGAGCTTTCGCATCTTTGCCGCTTCAATATCTTCGATCCCGACACACGAGCCAGCAGATCGGCATGTTGACGGGATTGGGGTTGGCTTCTCGTCGAGGCCCTGGGCCGAAACGGACGATGGACCCGCTCAAATCACCCCGATTGGACGCGCAGTCGAAGCAGTGGCGCCTCGGTACTTGACCGGCAGCAGGATGAAGAGAAACTCGTGGACGCCAGCCTTGAGCGCATCGTTCAGGCGTAGATTCTCGATGATGTAGACACCCTTTTCGACCAGCAGATGTTGATGGACGGGAAAGACCTGGCGCGCCTGTTCCGAAGGCATCACCT
>JAKASH010000634.1 GCA_021828225.1 Acidobacteriota bacterium
CCTATCAGGCAATGTGCAAGCTCTTGCACGCAGGATTTTTCAGCCGCTATGCAAATCTATGCGCATTATTGCCCTGTTTTGGCCACCAGCCGGCTGGAAAATGCAGAATCCTCGTGCTGGATCGCCGTGGCGATAACCGGATTCTGACGTCAGTTTCGCCGGTTTTCTTAAGGAGCAGACGGGAAACGAGTTTGCTTTCAAACTGATTTTTCACTTTTGACTTTCAGATCCTGCGGCCATTCAACGCACCAGTGTGCTCCCATCCTCGCCAGACTTGAATCGTGCCAGCCTAAGTGACTGAAACAACTGGGCAATCGTCGAAGCAAGTGGCCGGCGCAAGCCATTCCTCGCCGCGCTGGCGCCGTTCCCTAGACTGAAGAGATCCACTTAGCCAATTCTTGTTGTTTTCTTGCTCAACTGGCGAGCAGGATTTCGCCAGCCGGGTTGTTCCGGATTTGCCCGTTTTGGAATGCGGGTTGCTCCATAGCGGTGCGGAGGGCAGGGAAAGGGAGAGGCCGTACAAATGCTATGACGGTGACAATGCGGATAACGAGCCTTTACCTACTGGGCATCAATAGAATGCTATAGTGACTAAAAGGTAGATAACTGGCTCGCCGTTGAGCGCCTCTTCATTATCCAGCTAGCTTCTTGTGCAGATCATTTCTCTTGCTTCATTATGAGTGCTACCACGGGACAGAAAGATCACAGGGTACACCGGTCCGCGCCAGGAACGGTTTCTGCGTGCAAGACAATATGATCGAATGATGAGCGAGAGCGTTCGCAACATGCAAGTGGGGCACTTGCGCACGAACCGCAGAAGGAGGGGCTGCAAATGACGATGACCAACCACCACGCCAGTTACAAACGTTACAGAGATCAGGGTGTCAGTATCCTGATCATTGCAGTTTCCATGATTTTCGTTCTCGGAATGGCCGGCATGGCGATCGATCTTGCTTCGCTTTACGTAGGCCGGAGTGAGGCACAGCGCGCCGCCGATGCTGCGGCTCTGGCCGCCGCGCAGTATCTGGCCGGTAACGGATGCACTTCGAACCCCGGGGGAACCATTTCCCAAGCCTGTGAGGACATCGCCAAGCAGCAAGCTGTAGCTGTGGGGAATCAAAATCTGATTGCCGGCGCCAGCCCAAAAATGACATTAGGCGACATCACGTTTCTTTCAACCAGCACCAACGACCCTCAAGTTCAGACCATTGCCGCCCGTGACACCGCGCGCGGCAACCCCATGCCAACTTTCTTTGTCAAGATCTTTGGAATCGACACGGCGAATGTCTCGGCTAGAGCCATTGCCGAGGCTTACAATCCCGCGGGCGAACCCAACCCGGTCGGCGCAAAGTGTCTGAAGCCCTGGCTCCTGCCCAATTGCGATCCCGACCACACCCAAGCCACCGTAGGCGGTCCTATCAGCCAATACTGTGACGGGCAGGCTCAGTTTGTGGAGGGAACTGACCCTGAACATGCAACCATTGTCGACGACCTCGGCAATGTCTCTCAGGGCGGTGTGCAGGGAGAACTGATCACCATTAAATCCAGCAAACCGTCAGATGCTTCCGGCCCGAGTAAATTCTACCCCGTGTACCTTCCTGCGGATGCCAACGACCCCAGTTTATGCCCATCCTGTGCAACCGGAGGCGCCGGCAGCGGACCCGCGAGTGGTTCGCTTTACCGGCAGAACATCGCTTGTTGTAACCAGACCCAGATCGTCTGCGGGACCAACACGATCCAGCCAATAACTGGCGATATGGTGGGACCGACTGGACTGGGAGTCGATTGCCTGATCCATCAAAAAGGCAACTCCGGGCAGGATATTCTTGATCCTAACACTCTCCTGATGACTGCGGGATCGAGAAATCCGTACGGTAACGCGCTGGGTGCTCCCATCCAGAATTCTGACTCTCTCGTAACCGTTCCTCTTTACGAGGGCTTTACTCTCTGTCCGGGTAATTCCTGTCCTTCCCAAATTACGGTTAACGTGGTTGGTTTCCTGAGGATGTTTATCAAGGACGAGGTTAATGGGAACGTTGAAGCCTACGTGATAGACGTTGCGCCGTGTCCGGCCGGCGGAGGCCCAGGGCCCGGTCCCGGGGGCGGTGGAGGTGTTATTGCCGGCGGCGGTTCTCCGATTGTCGTCCGTTTGATTCACCAATAGCCGATGGGGAGAGACGAAAAACTTGCCGCAGTGGAGCTATCCTCCCAGCTTCGCTGCGGCAAGGCGCTGGGACGGCGCTGACCCCCTGTCGAGGTCGAATCTTTCCTGACCCCTTCTTAAAAGACGGTGCTGATGGTCATTCCGATCCCGTCCAGATCGCCCGGCCGGGAATACCCGTCATTCTGGTGCAAGTAGTAAATTTCTACTGAAATCATTCTGCTCAATCTTCTGCCTGCTCCAAGCGCCACCCGGTTCCGGTACCACTTGTGTTCAATCGAACTGTAATAGACTTCATCCCACACAAAAACACTCAGTAGTTTCCGCTCTACCCGGATGGGCCGGCGGAACTCCAGCCGGTTGCGATAGCGCCATGACCGCCGTGTCTCCTGGAAGCGCCTTTCGCCTAAATTGCGGTCGCTGACGTACCAGCGCTTCCACGGCGCTCCGACGGTAGTGGCCAGCGCCAGCCGGTTTTCATGTGAAAAGCGTCCGGCGGTGGTATCGCTTAGCGAATACTGGTAGTACGGCTCGATGGTGAGGAATTTACGCCATCGGAAGGCGAAGCCGGTGCCGATTTTCCGGTACACCAGGTGTCCCTGATCACGGCTGAAGTGGAGTTCTGTGCCCAGCAGGAAATCGGTACTTTTGCTGAGCGGGTGGGCGGCATCGAGTTCCGTCCGGGCCTCAAAGTCCTGGCGGGGAAGTTGTTGCCCTGCCTGGCAAAAGAGCACATTGGGTA
>JAKASH010000635.1 GCA_021828225.1 Acidobacteriota bacterium
TGCGCAATCGGAGACTCCAAGCACCTCCAACCGTTCGCGGATTCGGCGAGGCAGAAGCACTCGTGTGTCCGCTCCCGGCCCCTGCGAGACCGAAACTGAGGCATTACCCTGCTGACGAAAGTTTTGTTGCAACTTGTGAGTCTCACTTCGCTGGTTTTCCCGGATGCAGAGATTCTTCGGCCTGGGTGTATTCCAAACGCGTGAGGAGGCTAGTGTCGATGAGCCAACGGGATTCTTGTCTTTTCAAAGAGATGACCCTAATCTTACCGATTACAGTTGCTTGACAACAGGGGTAGCGTCCCCTATCATGCAAGGGAGAGGTATGTCTTGTTCAGCGGCGGTTTCACTGAAATCGGATTCATTCTATTTATTGCCTTTCTGCTTTTCGGGCCGAAGAAACTGCCGGAGATAGCGCGCATACTCGGCAAGGGCATGGGTGAGCTGCGTCGCGCTTCAGACGAGCTGAAGAACTCCCTGGAACAGGAAATCCGAAATCTGGATCGCAACGACGAGGAAGTCAGCAACTCTGAACAGGAAACGCATGCCTACACCTATGCAAAAACGGAAGAGGAACCCTACGAGCACCCAGACGAGGAAACTTACGAGCACCCCGAGGAAGCAACGCACGAACTGAGTGCGCATTCCGAAGGCGATCTTGAGCATTCCGAAGGCGAACTGGAGCCCGCTCCTGAGTATGGCTACGACTATTCAGAACCCCCCCAGCACGAACCCGAGCCCCGAGGATAGCGATTTTAGCGGCAAGCAGATGTCGTTTCTCGAGCACCTCGAGGAACTGCGGCAAAGGCTGGTCCATAGCGCTGTCTCGGTTTTTGTCGGCTTCCTGATCTGTTTCTACTTTTCCGACAATATTTACGCCTTTCTTGCCAGACCTATTACGGATACCCTCAGCAGCCTGCATATGCCGGCGAAGCTGGTCTATACCAATCCTGTCGATCCCTTTAATCTTTATATCAAGCTGTCAATTGTCGGTGGTATCTTCCTGGCCTCGCCATACATCCTGCTTCAATTGTGGCTTTTTATTTCTCCAGGGCTATATCGTCACGAAAAGCGTTACATTTGGCCTTTTGTGCTTCTGACAAGCGGCCTCTTTTTCACGGGTGGTTTTTTTGCCTACCAATTTGCTTTCCCGGCAGCTCTCAAGTTCCTTTTGGAATTCGGGCACCGCTTCCAACCCATGATCACCATTCATGAGTACTGGGGCCTCGCCCTGACCATCATCCTCGGCGTCGGGGTCATCTTTGAACTGCCGGTTGTCATCCTGCTTCTTTCGATCTTCGGGATCGTCACGCCCAAGTTCTTAGTAAAGAATATCCGCTATGCGGTGATCATTACGGCGGTTGTGGCCGCTGCGCTGGCTCCCACGCCGGATTGGACCACGCTGTTTATGTTCTGGATGCCGCTGGTCGGTCTTTACATTCTCAGCATTGGACTCTCATGGCTTGTCTACTACAGGAAGAACTGGAAGCGCAGGCATGAGCAAGCATAACCCCCGGCAACCCCTAGGTCTGCTATTCTTTTTCAGCTTTCTGTTTATCTTTCTGACAAGATGTCAGAAGGTTCAGGCCGCAATCCCTTATGCGTTTAATGGTGGGCGCGCCTTTCAGGACCTCCAGCACGTGGTGGCCTTCGGTCCCCGGCCGGTTGGCTCAAAGGCCCTGGAAGCTACGCGTGCGTGGATTATCGGCCAACTGAAGCGGGATGGTTGCAAGGTTGTACAGGATCCCTTTGTCGGCGACACGCCGCTCGGGAAAGTCCCCATGGTGAACCTTATCGCAGAGCTTCCCGGCACAGAACCGAAACACATCGTGATGATCGCGGGCCACTATGACACCAAGCTTGAAAAGACGTTCCGCTTTGTCGGGGCCAACGACGGTGGATCGAGCACTGCGTTTCTGCTAGAGCTGGCTCGCGAGCTGGAACCCACCAAGCATAAGCTGACTTACTGGATCGTCTTTTTTGACGGTGAAGAGGCGCTCAAGCACTGGTCCAATTCCGACAGTCTGTATGGAAGCCGGCAACTTGCCGCGAAACTCACCGCAAACGGCGATCTGAGCCGTATCCAGGCTATGATTCTGGTCGATATGATCGGCGATGCGCAGCTGGACATCCGGCAGGATCAGGAGTCCACTCCTTGGTTGAACAGGCTTATCTGGCGCGAGGCGGACAAGCTTGGTTACTCAAAATATTTCTTGAAGAGTCAACCTACCGCGGTGATTGATGACCACATCCCATTTGTGCAGGCGGGCGTCTCGGCCGCGGACTTGATTGATTTCAATTATGGTCCTGACAACAGCTACTGGCACACGGCGCAGGATACGATCCAGCACTGCAGTCCTTCCAGCTTGACGATTGTCGGCCGTGTGGTCAAGGCTACGCTTGCCGCACTTGAAAATTCTCCCCACGTGCAATAATCCCGGGCCTGCTTCCGCAGCACCGCCAAGCCGCTCAGGCTTATACCGCCGAAAACACTTTTCAATTTTATGGCTGGAAACCGGCGTTAACTTTGTTTTTGGGATGCTGACTTTCCGCTGAAACCAGCCGGAAGTTCCTGGGCAAAGAAGATCGCACAATCTTTGGCGACAAAGGAATGACGGGGAGGAGTCGAATTATCCTTAAAGGGCACATCGGTGCGGTAATGGGCGCCGCGACTCTCTCGGCGGGCCAGAGCTGAAGCGGCAATCAGGCGTGCGACGGTAAGCATGTTCTGCGCTTCATGGCAGTACCTGTCGAGAGGAATGGGCTCATGAACAGAGAGTTGGCCAAGCTGATTTACGGCGCCGGTAAGACCATCCTCATCGCGGATGATTCCGACTTTGTTCCATAGGATCTCGCGCAGCTCCTGCACAATTTGTCGCGTATCGATGCTGGCGGTTGATGCATT
>JAKASH010000636.1 GCA_021828225.1 Acidobacteriota bacterium
TTATCTACGGATCAGGGAAAGAAACGCTTACGATTGTTAGGTAACGGCTCGATCATTTTTCAAGGATGTTGACGTCGCGGATCGGTCCACCGCCTAAGGGGATTCTCAGAGTTTTGATTTCAAGCGGCCGGAACGTGCCGGACCACTCACGATCAATAAATTTCAGCTGCAGCTTCGCGTTAGTTGATCGGTTCTCCGTTTCATAGCAGCGGACAATAAGGTCGTTGGTTCCATCGTCGGCTTTTTTGACAGCTGTGGCGACGATGTTTGGGGTCTCGACAGAGAAAAACGATCCTGATTGCGGCCGGGAGCCGCTGTGGATGCCCTGGTACTGCACGGGAACGGGCGTGGTTAACTCCTCGGTGAGGCGGACGATCCCAGCATCCTGCCACGACCCGGCGTGCGGTACGAGCCAGAACCGAAAGGTTTGAATCCCCTGGTCCTGCCAGATGTAGGCACCGTCCGGTTTAAGCAGACCCTCCGGAGCATTGGAAAAAACAGCGCTGCGCGCAATTGAGACCCGCATATCGGTGTCGTGAACGGAGTAGCCGTACTTGGCGTCGTTGATGACGGCCAAACCGTATTTTTGGCGGCCTCGCTTGCCTGTCAAGTCGATCCAGCGATGGCCGGGATTCTCGATTCCGTCGGTTGGTCGCTCGATATGCCCGAAGGCGATCGCGTACGTGGAGCGCGGTTCTGTGACCTGAACAGGGAATGAAAGCTTCAGCATCTTGAGATGTTCGTGCCAATCGAGCTGGCAGCGCGCTTCCAGCCGCCTGCTGCCGGCGTAGAGAATCCAGTCGATCTCGAGTGAAGATCTGCCATAGCTGGTCCGCGTTCGAACCCGGCCGCGGAGGGATCCTTCTTCCAGCACCTGACTCTTGGCATTCCCAAAGGCGCCAATCTCATCCGGGTACGAGTAGATGTCTCCGATCATCGACCAGGTGTCGCTAGGATCGTTCAACACGACGGGGCGCGCGCCGGCGTTCGCCCCCTGAAAAATCTCCTCTCCGGCATCTTTATCGAAGATCCCGATCGTACCGTCAGGCGAAAAGCTCACGCGCAAGTGTTCGTTTTCGAGGGTCTGCTGGCTGGCGCGGACCGTAGAGGCAATGGCCTCTTTCGAAGTGGCCTTCCGCACGCGAAACTGGCGATAGCCAAACGCCGGCAGCGGCGCCTGGTACACGAGCTTTAGCCGGTCGCCGATAATCTCGGAAGCTTGAACCCACTGGTGGGGGATCTTTGTCCCTCGCTCGTCGGTCAGCTCGCTGGGGGTGGAAGGCTGCCAGTTTAGGTCGTATTCAACCGGCAACCGCGTGGCCCAGGGATGCGGGTTGAATACCACTAGGTAGTCTGACTCCGGATCGGCGGTGGGAATCTGCCACGCCAGCCGCTGGAGAGATAGGTAAATAGCCTGATTGGCGACATACTGGGCATACCCGAAAGCTGCGCGCGAATGCACGTAATGCTCCGGACGCGCGCTTCCTGCCAGGCTATCGTGAAACTGCTGAAAGAGCACCTTTTCCCATGCAGAGCGGAACTCTGCGCCGGGATAGGCTGCGTTCCATGCCACAGAGCCGACGGCTGCCATTTTTTCGGCCGTTGTCATTGCAATCTCGGTGGTGCGGTTGTCCTTCTTGACCTGCGCTACCGCCGTATAGCAGCCAACACCGAAATGCTGAAGTTCTCCCTGGTAGGTGGGTAGGTCGGCATCTTTCATCGAGCGAATGTGGGCAAAGTACTGGTCCGGGGTACTGTAAATCAGTTTGGGAGCGCCGGGTGTTGTCATGATTTTGTTGATCGAAGCGATGTTCGCATCGGTTGCGCCGCCGCCGTGGTCGCCCGCGCCGTAGAAGATCATCAGATCCTTCACCGGTTCGTGCGACTCCATCATTGTCACAAGATGATCGTTTAAAGTGCCCGAAGCTCCATAGCCGGTGCGAAGCCGGTTGCCGACAATGCGCGTGCCATCCGGCGCTTCCCACCAAATCAGATCTGCGGGCAGATGGATTTCGCTTGGGCTCGGCCGCGCGAACATGTAACCGTCCATCTCCTGGAGCTTCAATATCTGCGGCAACGTGGCCGGATGCCCAAAGGAGTCTGGATTGGCGCCCGCCTTGGCCTGGCGGCCAAAAAGCTCGCGCATGACGCGTTGACCATAGAGGCCCTGGCGCGCAAGCGATTCGCCACTGGGCATGTTGACGTCCGGCTCAATCCACCACCCTCCGATCAAGTCCCAACGGCCTTCTTCGACTCTCTGGCGGATCTCCTTGAGCATTTCCGGATCGGTTTCCGCCACCCACTTGTAGAATTGGGCGGAGGTTTGCGCGAAAGCAAATTGCGGGTCGCGCTTCATGCGGTCGAGCATGGAACGGCACGTGCTCAATACCACCGCCATCGCCTCTTCCCATGGCCAAAGCCAGACCGCGTCCGTGTGGGCATAGGCGACCATGTAAAAGCGGTATTGGGCGGCATCCTGCGGCCAGTTTGAGCCTGGCTCATTGCCAGCCGCCTGCCTGCCTTCACCGAGTACCTTCATCGGCAACCCGGCCATCGCCACACCCGCTGTCCCGAGACTTGCCAACACGAGGAACTCCCGCCGATCCAGATTGTCATTTGTCACGTTTCGTTCCTCCTGGTTGATGTTGCAATCCATGACCATGCCGAAAAGGTTCCTTGCTTGAGAATTTTCCTGTAAGCCCTTTGCAGCCTAAATGGTACATTCGGAAATGATACGGTCGTATGCGAGTTTAGCATCTGCTTGCCCGTCCTCTACATTTTGATATGAAGAGCCACTTGCAAAATTCAGGCAGCAGAGTCATTTAGAAGTGGGGATGGGCGCACGTCAGATTTGTGAGAAGTCATGCAGCTTTCTTCGTTTGATCTGAGCGATACTGCC
>JAKASH010000637.1 GCA_021828225.1 Acidobacteriota bacterium
AGTTTCAGCTGTTTGAATCGGTTTTCAGCCCGCGCCCTGAGGAACGCGTGCTTGACATCGGCGCAAGCGGAGAGGTCTTCCTGCGCTACACGTTCGAGGATGTGTACCCTTATCCGTCTCGCATCGTTGCCGGCGGGTACGATCCTGGCGAAGTCAGGAGCGCCCGGCAGGCCTACCCCAAACCGACCTACGTTGTTTTTGACGGCTGCTCGCTTCCCTTCCCTGACAAGGCTTTCGACATCGTGTTCTCAAATGCCGTGATCGAACACATCCTGGGGCCGGGCCGTCAAGAGCGATTTGCCCAGGAAATCATGCGGGTCGGCAAGAGCTGGTTTGTCACCACGCCGAACTACTGGTATCCCTTCGAGAGCCATTATCACCTGCCCTTCATTCAGTTCCTGCCGGAGGACATGCAGCGCCTATACAACAGCCTGTTCGGGTCGCATATCCCCAAAGGCCAAACACAGGAACTGGCATTGCTTTCCGCAGGCGGCTTAAGAAAACTCTTCCCAACCAGCCGCATTGAAAAGGTTCGGGTGACTTTCTGGCCGGAGACACTCGTCGCGTACTATCTGGACGCTGTGCGGCCCACCACACATACGGCCTCATGAGGTTAATCAGCAAACCCCAACCCTGTGGCGAGCCTCATCCGGAAGAAATCCGAGCGGAGAGATTCCCAACCTCTCCGCTGCGTGGCCATTCGCATTCGCAAGAAACAAGGGGAGCTGTTCGAGGACGGCAGCCGGGTGCGGCATTTCGCGGTGCTGTCGAACCGCTGGGAGTTGGCGGCGGCGCGGCTGATCGAGTGGCACCGCGAGAAGGCAGGCACCATCGAGTTGGCGCACGGCGTGATCAAGAACGAACTGGGCGGCGGGGTGCTGCCCTCGAAATACTTCGGAGCCAATGCGGCCTGGTCCCGACTCGTCGGGATGATCTCCCACAACGTGCTGACGGCGTTGAAGCGGCTGGCCCTGCCGGCGGAGCTCGTGACGGCGCGCCCGAAGCGCTTGCGCTTTCTGATCCTCAACACGCCGGGACGGCTGGTGCATCATGCCCGAAGACTGATCCTGCGGCTGGCCAAGGCGACCGAGTGGATTGCCGCCTACCGTGAGGGACTGCGGTTGCTGGCCCTGCCGAGCTGAGGCCCGCTTCACCCAAGGGGAGCGGTTACCGACGGATTTCCAAGCCCCTTTATTGGAACTCCAGTATGGAGCGCTCTGCTTTTTTGCGCCCATAAAACCTCGGCGGCCCCCCGCAGTTCGAAAAAATCGCCACCGCTCCGCCCAAGCAATGCCTCGGGACAGTTGCTGGAGGACGGATTTCGTCCTGACTCGCCACAAACCCCAGCGGCTCAACCGCCCCGCCGCCTTATCGACGGATTACGCGGGCGCACTTGCTCTTGACCCCGTTCGCGCAAGGCATTACACTCTGCTTAAGTGCGCCTGTAGCTCAGATGGATAGAGCGGTTGCCTCCGGAGCAACAGGTCGGGGGTTCGAATCCCTCCAGGCGTACCAGCTAACTCCTTTAAATTCAGTATCCGTTCTCGTTCCATCTTTGGTCCAACCACCTTTTCTGTACCAAAACTGTTCCAAAACTACCTATTGTGGCCTCGCTGTACCAAAACTCCTTTCGTGTTCGTTGGCTTGACGATCTAATCTGTCGAGAGCCTCGCGCATCATGTTGAGCTTCGCTTGGCTGTAACGCTTGAAGACGTTGGCGTCGCCCTGGCGGAGCATCAAAGTGACAAAATGATCAGCAACTCCTCCAGCGCTGAGCCGTGTCGCAAAAGTATGACGCAGCTCGTAGAGTGAGAAATAGGGAACTCTGGCAGTCTTTAGCGTGGTACGCCAAACCCTCTTGACGCTACAGAGATAAGGCTTGCTGCCACGCTCTGTCCGTCTGGGGAACAAATATTCGGATCCTACAGCCTCCTCTATCTGCTCCTTAAAGGCAGCATGCGCCAGTTCCGTCATGGGCATGTCTCCTATTCCGTTTGGTGTCTTTGAGTCCGGAATGTGGACAAGCCGATTATCGAGATTGATCTGAGATTTGAGCATCGGAAGCAGCTCTTTGTATGGTCGAAGCCCCATCTCGGTGATGATCACGATGACGTGTCTCAAGTAGCTGGGTGCAAAAAACTCGATACGTTCCTGCTCGCTGGCCGTCATGTAATGAGGTTTCCGAGTTGAGTTCTTGACGGATACTGGAAACTCAACGACACTGCACGGATTAACTTCCAACCTCTTGTGCCGAACGGCGACGTTCAGCATTCGCCTTAACACTCGGAACTCTTGATGGACCGTTGCGGGCTTGATTTTCCCGCGGTGAACGAGCCCGAGCTTAGTGTTTACCCTCCTTCCCTCCGCTAGCCTCTTTTGGATGTAGTCCTCTACGGCTTCCGGCGTAATCCCCGAAAGTCGTAAGGTGCCGAACACAGGGCGAAGAAGCTTAACGGCATTGGCATTCTGGTGGTGAGTCTTTTCCGACCGGTACGGTGGTTTTGACCGCTTTTCCAAGAACCAATCCGCCCACTCGTCGAAAGTAAGGTTCTTGCTTGAGAGGATTGCGGACAACTTACCGTCGTCCCGTGCGTTCAGTCGCTCCCGGAGAAAACGTTCCGCCTCTTCGCGATCTATTGTCCCGGTTGATTCTTTGATAATTTGACCCTCGCGAGATCGGTAACAAACCCACCAGAATACGGACTCCTTACGGGGATAGACTCTCCCGCTGGTATTACGTGGTCTTGCCATTGATTCCTCCATTTACAAAGAATTGTTGCCGCCATTTTTCGAGTTCAGCGAGGCTGAACCGAATCGAGCGGCCCATCATTCGGAAATGGGGAATCTGCTTTCGCTCGACGTAAGCATACACCAGCGACGGGCTGACTCCAAGAAAGCG
>JAKASH010000638.1 GCA_021828225.1 Acidobacteriota bacterium
ATGGGGAAAAGTAAGCTTGCGTTGCGCCCAACTGAGAAACCAGGCGGCGCTGCTGGGCGCAATTCCGTTGCTGCAAGGTCAAGCCGACTGATGAAATTTCCTTCCACCTACGACAAGCAGCCCACTTTCAACATCAGTTCTTCTTCCAGGGACTGCGCGGTGGGGTGGCCTGCTGTGGCGGAGCGCCTTCGCGGCTGCAAGGCAGGCACTCTGTGCGTGGAGTGTTATCCGGGGGCATTGGTCGAGGAAATCGAGCAGGCGCTCACAAACGCGCTCCAGCCGTCTCAGGTCTTTCGTACGAGCGAATGCATGAAAACGCCCCAGGAAGTGGATGCCATGCTGGCGCCCTACCTGGGCGACGATCCGGTTTTTGGCAGGATGAACGGGATCGAACTTGCTGACTTTTTCGACCCGAAGAGATTCAGCGCCGCGCGTGAGCGGATTGCGAAGGGCCAATGCAAGATTCTCGTCATCGGAACAGGCGCTTCTCTGCTCGCGCCCGAGGCGGACGTCCTTGTCTACGCCGATATGGCTCGCTGGGAAATCCAACTTCGCCAGAGGAACAACGAGATTGCCAATCTTGGAGCGGAGAATCATAAGGAGCGCGCCTCGCTGAAATACAAGCGTGCCTTCTTTGTGGACTGGCGGGTGACCGACCGACTCAAGAAGCGGATACTGCCCCGGATTGACTTCGTGCTCGACACCAATGCCCGGCAGAATCCTAAGCTCATCTCCGGCGATCTCTTCTGGCGTTCGCTTGAAGCCGCGGCAAGACGCCCCTTTCGGGTGGCGCCATTCTTCGATCCGGGACCTTGGGGCGGAGAGTGGATGCGCAGGGTTATCGGTCTTCCGGAGGAACCGCCCAACTTCGCCTGGTGTTTCGACTGCGTCCCAGAAGAAAACAGCCTCCTGCTCGGCTTTGGCAGCGTTCGTGTAGAGATTCCTTCTATCGATCTGGTCTTTTCTCATCCGCGGGAGTTGCTGGGTGAAGCCGTGTACGGGCGCTTCGGCACCGAATTCCCCATACGGTTTGACATGCTAGACACCATGGAGGGCGGCAATCTCTCTCTGCAGGTGCACCCCCTGACCGAGTACATTCAGGACAAGTTCGGGATGCACTACACGCAGGACGAGAGCTATTACCTGCTCGACGCCGGCGAGGATGCGGTGGTTTATCTTGGCCTGAAAGAGGATGTCAACCCGGACACTATGTTCAAGTCTCTTGAGTGCGCGGAGCAAGGGGGGGCGGCATTTCCCGCCGAGCAGTTCGTGAACCGGTGGCCCGTGAAGAAGCACGATCACGTCTTGATCCCGGCGGGCACCGTCCACTGCTCGGGCAGGAACTGCATGGTCCTCGAGATCAGCGCGACGCCTTATATCTTCACTTTCAAGTTATGGGACTGGGGCCGGCTGGGCCTGGATGGAGAGCCACGACCTGTACACCTTGGGCACGGCAGAGAAAACATCCAATGGGAACGGAAGACGGAGTGGGTTCGAAAGAATCTGCTGAACCGCAATGAGACCATCGCTTCGGCGGACGGATGGTGCGAAGAACGCACCGGGCTGCACGAGCGTGAATTCATCGAAACGCGCCGCCATTGGTTCACCGGAAAGGTTGAACATGATACGCGCGGCGGGGTCAACGTCCTGAATCTGGTTGAAGGACCTGAGATTGTGATCGAGAGCCCGGATGGCGCCTTCGACCCGTACATTATCCACTATGCCGAGACTTTCATTGTGCCGGCGGCGGTTAGCCGGTACAGCATTCGCCCCACCCGCCCGGGACGCTGCGCTACCGTCAAAGCCTACGTGAGGACCAACCCTTGAGATTCGATCCGGGGCTCAACGTTCAGGTCGTCTGCAATCCGATGGGATTCCGGTTTGGGCCTGGGGTATTCGGGCCGGAACCGGAATACCGGCGTCTGGATGCAATTCGCTCGAGTCTTAGCAATCCTTCCTGTAGCGGGCCTGATCCCGTCTATGCCATTGCCATGGATGTTGGCAAGGAAGAACACCGGAATGAGCTTGAGGCAAGGATGCTGCTGTTTGGCATTGTTATTTTTGCCGCCGGAAGGCTGGGGAACGAACCGGTTCGCAGCCAGGGCCACGTCCACCGCGTGTCGAGGCATAGCGGGTGGTCGCCGCCGGAACTCTACGAGATCTGGAGCGGCCGCGCCGTGATTTACATGCAGGAGTTTGCTGCAGACGATCCCGGCCGCTGTTTTGCTGTAGGGGCCGGACCAGGTGACGTTGTTGTGCTGCCGCCCGGCTGGGCCCACGCGACCATCAGCGCCGATCCCGAGCAGCCGATGACCTTCGGGGCCTGGTGTGACCGCGAATACGGCTTTCTCTACGATGAGGTGCGAGCGCGCGGTGGGCTGGCCTGGTACCCAGCGCTTGGTCCGGACGGGCGGCTCGAATGGCAGCCGAATCCACGGTATGTCCGGAACAGACTTTGCATCGGCCCACCGCAAGATTACCGCGAGTTAGGGTTGGCTCGGTCTATGCCAATCTATGCGCAGTTTGAGGCGAATCCGTCCGCACTCCAATGGGTCTCCGAGCCTGCTCGGTTCAAAGCATATTGGAAAAAATTCGTCCCTTGTCGTCCTGAGAATTTTCTTTGATCCTGCCAACCGCGCGGAACGCAGCAACCTTGCGGGTGAAAAGCCGAGCCTTCCAGCATGGTGCATGAGACAGCATTCGTGATATAACTTCCCATTCCCGGCTCAGGCTCGACGCCGGGGTGAGGCAGCGACGACGGCTACCAAGTTGTGGAGCCATTTCCACCGTGCGCCCCGGAACTGAACCCGGTTGACAACGTTTGGTCTTACGTCAAATACAATCGGTTGCCCAACTACACCCCTCCACATCTGTACGAACTGCGTGAGCGAAT
>JAKASH010000012.1 GCA_021828225.1 Acidobacteriota bacterium
TCGACGAGGCCCTGCAAAACCTCTTCCTCACGACCCAGGGAGAGCGCCTCGGAGAGGACTGGGAGAACATCCGCAAGCGTCTGCAATCGCTCGACTTCTTCTCCGAGGGGCCGCTTGTGCGAGCTTTGGGTTATAGCGAAAGGCCCTGCGTCCTGTTGATTGATGAGCTGGACAAGGTGGACCAGGCTTTTGAAGCGATGCTGCTTGAGATCCTGAGCGCATGGCAGGTGACGGTGCCCAAGCTCGGCACGATCAAGGCGAATCCCAGAGCCATCCCCTTCGTGGTGTTGAGTTCAAACGAAGAGCGCCGGCTGGGCGACCCCTTGCGGAGACGGTGTTTTTATCTGCGGTTCGAATACCCCACTGTGGAACGCGAAACAGAGATCCTGGCTCTCCAAACCCAAGGGCAAAGCGAAGCGTTGCGAGCGCAGCTCGCGGGCTTGGCGCGGGCGCTCCGGGGCTGGAACATGGAAAAACCGCCTTCAATTGCCGAGATGCTCGACCTTGCGAAGGCGCTTGAGATTCTTGGGGTTGATGAAATTTCTACCCAACATCGGGACATGCTGCTGCCACTTCTGGCCAAAACGCAGGCCGACCGCCGGCGGCTGTTGATGCGGGAGGGTTTTGAGGGCCTGGTATTCGACTCGAAGCGGTATCGGGATGAGTTAACACAGGAGAGGCAGATGAGATTCGAGGCGACAGAGGCAGCAGTAACTTGAGAGAGAGATACGCAGCATACATGGTGGCGTTCATGGTGTTTTGGTCTTCGCCTGCGAGGGCAGCGGGGCCTCAGACGCTGGCCGAGCTTTCGGCCCGCTGGGCGGCGTATTACTCGGCGGTCTACCACGTGCCAGTGGAACTGGTCGACGCGATTATCGAGGTCGAATCAAATTGGGACCCGTACGCGATCTCGAGTAAGGGCGCAGTGGGGTTAATGCAATTGATGCCCGAGACCGCTTACCGCTTTGGGGTGCGCAACCGCTTTGTGATTCCTGAAAACATTCGCGGCGGCGTGGCCTTTCTCGCATGGTTGATGCGCCTGTTTCACGGGGACCTGCGCCTCGTGGTAGCGAGCTACTACACCGGCGAGCAACGGATCATGCCCCGAAAGCTTGCGTATTCTTCCCTTGAGACTTACGAATACGTGCGGCGCGTAGCCGCGGTTTATCGCGCCATTCGGCGCGCGGAGGTGCTTCATGAAGCTTGTTCTCTGTCTATGCTGGGCAATCAGCGCGGCGGCCCAGACTGTTCAGCCGCGAATTGTATCGAAGCCCGAAGCCGGCGGCCAGGTGACCACCATTGAAATCGCCGCGCACTTTGTGACGGCGATTCGGATGCCGGAGGTAGTGAACTCCGTGGCGGTGGGCGACCCCGCGCTGTTCCAGGTTGAACACTCCGCAAGCGAGCCGCACCTGGTCTTTGTGAAGCCGCTGACGAGCCAGCCAGCGGAAACAAACCTGCTCATCTCCACGGGGAACGGCCACGAGACAAGCCTGTTGGTCTTAAGTAAAGGCTCGGCGGGAAAGCGGGTTGATTTTGTTGTGAATTACGAGCGTCCGGGGAGTTTCCTGATCGAGCCGGACTACCCATCGCGCCTGGTTGGCGAGACTGTTCCCGTGATGTCGCCCAGCGCTGATAGCGCCCGAGCGGGAACTGGCCTCCAAGGCAAAAATCAGACTTCGTTCTCGACAGGTTTTCCGGGAGCGGCGGATTCCTCTCCGAACACAAAAAAACCGAATAGCCTGGACAAACTTTTGGCGCGGCAAGAGCAGGCTCCCCTACCGGCTCTTTATGGTGAGCACCCGGGAGTTGAGACAACGAACGGTGACTATGTGAAGGCTGGCGTGAGTGAAGTTATCGACGGAGGCGACGAGGTCATCGTGCTCTTCAGCGCCGTAAACCCGACGAAGCACGCCATCCTGCTGATGCCGCCACAAGTGCAGTTAGGGGGCAGAAGCGAGGGTGGCCTGCTGCATGGAGCGCGCTGGACTACCGCGGAGCAACTGCCCATCGAAGACTTCAGGCTCAGCACACGCCGCCTTGCTCCGGGCGCGAGGGCTGATGGAGTGGTCTTATTCGAGCGTCCACCGTACAAGCAAAGCACCGAAACACTATTTCTGCAGGTCGCTGATGCAGGCGCCGTGGACCATCCGGCGCTCGTGCCGATTGGGTTCGGAGTCAGCAAGATACGAGAGGAGGCCGCAAATGCCCGACAAAAGTGAACCACTCGAAAACCTCGAAGTTGAGCCAAGTGAAAATGCTGAGGAACCGGCGCCTGTACCGGAAGCGCCTCAGACGCCTTGGGAACGGATCAAAGCGGCATTTCGCCAAGCCCAACGCAAACCCCAAGCGACAAAAAGCTCCGCGCTGAGTGAGATGAAGAAGGACCGAACGAAGTCGCTCGTGGTGCTGGTGGGCGCGGCCATTGGCATGGTGCTGATGTTCCTGGGAGTATTCTCTTCGCCGCAGAAACCACAAAGGATCGAGTCGCGGCATGTGACACCGGATCTGGGAAGGCGAACGACTCCGGGTCAGGCTGCGCCGGGTGGCCAAGCCGGTTCGGTGACTCCAGTGATGAACGCTAACGCAGCGGCGAACCAGACGGAGGCGGGTGCTAACCAAGTGACGGCCGCCGACATCGGCCGCACCGGGCAGCCAATGCAACCCGCAGCAGCCCCGCAAGCCACAACAAAAGGCGCTCAAACGCTCGGCTCGATTCATTTTTCCGATCAAGCGCTTGAGCGAGAGTACGCGATGCACGGCTATGTTCCCGCTCCTCCTCCGCCAATTCCGCCAGCCCCTTCGACCGCCGCCCCGACACCTGCCGCCACGAAGAATGACCTTAAAAAACCCTCCCTCGTGTATGTGCGTGCAGCGGAGACTGTACAATCAAACACCGCCGAAGCACAGCCCACCGTTGAGCAGGAAACTTCAGGAGCAGACCTTCTTCCTACAGGGACGCGCCTGATTGCACGTCTCGAAGCTCCAGTCAGTTCGGCAGTCGCAGCTCCAGCCGTGGCGGTCATTGAGTACAACTACGAGCGGGACGGCGAGATCATGGTGCCTGCCGGAGCGCGAGCGCTCGGAAAGCTCGAGCAAGTAAACGGGTCAGGAAATGTGTCGCTCCATTTCGATGCCTTGCAAATGCCCGATGGGAGTACAGAGAAAATCGACGGCGACGCCATGGGGCTCAACTACGAACCTCTAAAGGGCCATGTAACCGGGAGAAAACGCGGGGCTCGGTTCCTGGTCGAGTCCTTGACGGGGCTGGGGACAATGGCGTCGTACCTGGTCGGAAATACCAGCGGCGGCTTCAACGCCCCGTTCTCATCAAGCGCCCTGCTACGGGAGCGCTTGGCCGGCAACGTGGCCATCGCAGGCCAGAACGAACTCAACGGGATGACGCTTAACCAGAACGTCGTTGTGACATTGCCTGGAGGCACACGGTTCTATCTGGTGCTCGAGAAAGGGGCAGCGGCCCAGGCGAGCCCGGCAGCGAGACCGCGCGAGTCAGCGGAAACACGAACGGCCAATACCAGCGTTCCGAACCTCGAAGAGCTACGTCAGTTGCTTGAACTCAAGCGCGAACTGAGTGAGATGTATGACCAAACTCCCACGCCAGCCGGTAGTGCCCCACGGCAATAACCTGAACTCTGACCGGAGATCGGCTGGCGCGACCGCGGCCTTCGGGCTTAGACTTTCGGTCAGGAGGCTGCGCGGGTGTTTTACCTCTTCGAGCTTGCCGTCAGGGCATACATCGCCGCTTTGAAGTGGGCGCTTCGAAGCGTGGCAGCGATTTTCCTCGGGATACGGGACTCCCTCCTCTGGGCATACCAAAGCGTCCGCGAAAACCCCTTGCGGCTTATTGGCCTTCTGGCGGTACTTATTCCGATCGCCCTCCTTGTGAAAGTAGGGTGCCGGGAGTGGTTTCTGAACTGGCCCGTGATGTTTTTTGTCGGCCTGGCGCTTTACGGGGCGCTCAAGTCGCCGTTTTCTGGAGCGCCGTCGTTTCTCAGAAAAATAGTAAAACTCGTCATCTCTTCTTTCCTCGTGCTCGGCTGGAGCATGTTGCTCAAGTGGGAGCCGCTGGTCGCAGGTCTTGGACTCACGCAGCGCGACACTTTTTGGCCGTGGCTCATCGGAAATGTTTGTTTTGCGGCCGCGATCGTGTGGATTGTTTTCCAAGAGGCCATCATTTCGCTTACGGGTCGCCCCTCGCAGGTTCCGGTGCCGCGCCAAAGTAGTTCTCGCAAGGTTCGATTCGCCGACGTGGGCGGGATGGAGCAGGCGAAACAGCAGATCCGAGAACTCGTCGAAAGCCGCCTTCATTCCGGAAAATATCGAAAATACGGCGTGATTCGCAACGGGATTCTCCTTCATGGGCCACAAGGCAGCGGAAAGACGTTTCTCGCCGAGGTGACGGCAGGAGAGTTTGGATTGCGTTTTTATTACGTCTCCTGCCCTCAGCTTCAGAGTATCTGGAAGGGAGAGACTTCACGGAATATCAGGGACGAGTTCGCCCTGGCGATGCATCGCAAACCTGTGCTCTTTTTTGTGGACGAATTGGATTCGCTCGGCGGATCGCGGCAAACCGGCACAGGACGGGGCGATCCCACTGGATCCGGACGGGAATTTAACACCATAGTAACCCAGCTCATGCAGTGTATTGACCAATACCGAACTATGGACGGGTTTGTTTTAATGGCGGCTACGAACCTCCTTGACGGACTCGACCCGGCGCTAATCCGAGAGGGCCGATTTGACCTGAAGATTCGGGTGGGTCTTCCGGACGAAGCGAGCCGGCTCAAGATCCTCGAATCCCAGCTTTCGGCGAGACCCTGCCAGCGTTTCGATTTGCAGGAGTTTGCGCGGCGCACGCCGGGAGCGAGTGCGGCGAGGCTGAAGGCTTTGGTCGACTGGGCGGCGTCGAGCGCGGCAGCCGAGGGCCGTAAGATCGAAGAAGCTGACCTGCGCTACGCGATTGAAGAAACCGGGGGCAAAGACCGGCCCCTGATCCACGCTGTCAATTGGAATGACCTTGTTATTGAGGAAGACGTTGCCCGCGACCTCCGCACCTTGATCCAGCTTCTCAACGATCCGGAGGCGGCCCAAAGAATACGCTTGTCGATTCCCACCGGCTTGTTGCTGCTCGGGCCACCGGGCACCGGCAAGACCATGATTGCCCGGCTCATCGCCACTGAGACGCGCCGCAGTTTTTACCCGTTGACCGCGGCGGACGTTCTCGGCGGGAATGTCGGGGATTCAGTGAAGCGGATTTCGCAAATATTTGTTCGGGCCAATGAAAACAGCCCTTCCGTGATCTTCCTCGATGAGATGGACAGCCTGTTGCCGCGCGCGACGGCGCTCGCGAGTCAGCACGACATCCAGGTCACCGAGCAATTCCTCATCGAAATCAGTAACTTACAGCCCGAGCAAAACGTTTTCCTGGTCGGCACCACCAACCGTCCTGACAACATCGACCCTCGCGTACTGCGGGGCGGACGGCTCTCGGAGAAGATTGAGATTGGTCTGCCGGGCCGTCAGAATCGGGAGCGTCTGCTTCGGAAGTACCTTGATGGTGTAGCTCTCGGCCAGGATGCGGCTATTGCCACGCTTGCCGAGCGGCTCCCGGACCTCTCCCCAGCCGATCTTGAAGCGATTTCGAACGCTGCCCGGCGCTTTGCTTTCAACCGGGCGCCAGACGGTCCCGGGCTTCCGCCTCTAATCTGGGCAGACTTCGAAAAGGCAGTTCAGCGGGTCCGAGGCGCGGCCCTTCCGCAGTAACTTCACCCACCTTTCCTCTTTCCATTCCTACTGTGCTCCAAGTGCGCGCGAATTTTTGACAGATTTCGAGTTCAGCTTTATTAGTCGAGAAGCCTGGTTGCGCGTCCGGCTGGTTCGCGGCTTCGCAGCGAGGCAGAAAGGAGCATCTTGATGCGCATCAAGTTGGCCGAACGCTCGAAACGGGCCCTCGCGCTCGCGGCAATCGGGTTCCTGCTGGGCGGGACCTATGCAGCGGCGCAGAACCTGGGCTCGGCGCCTCAAACCAACGTTGCCGTGCAGGGTGAAACCGCGGCCCAGCCGGAAGGCGCTTTCCTGAACTTCATCAACTGGGTAGGTAACGTCATCGCGCCGGTAGGGGCGGCAGGCGCTGTGGTAGGAGCCATCGCCGCCTGGCTTACGGGCCGGGGGTTTGGACGGTGGCTCTTCGCCGCGGGGGCACTGCTGGCCGTTTCCGGCGTGACCCGATTGATCGAGTTCTGGATCGCGAACGGCACAGGAGGTGTTACTTAACCAAAAAACAAGACGAGTACGAGAAACCCGGCAGGCTGCCGGGGTCCGGGAACACAGGGTCCCGGCTGCCTGCCGAAAATAAACCAAGCGGATTTGAGAAACCCATGACGACGCCACAACTCCTGAACGACATCATCAACGTGCTGCTTCTGCTCGCGCCAGCGGCAGCGGTTGTTTGTCTCGTGCTCGGCGGGATCAGCCTGCGGAGAGAAGGCGGCGGAATCACCTTCATCCTGGGCGGCGGCTTCTCGAAATGGATGTTCTGGTGCGTAGTGTTTCTGACTCTGCAACCGCTCCTCTCCTGGTTTAGCTCGTTTGGCGTCGGCGTGCCCTTGCCGGGCGGGGGGATCAGCACAGCCTGGCTCGCATCGTTTGAGTCCGACATCACGAATTTCGTCAATAACTTCATCCTCGGAAAACTGGTCACAACGCTCGCGGCATATCTCGTGCTGCGGGCGATCTTGGACGCGGCCTCGGGTGAGCCGTTTTTACCATCGGTGATTGCAGCCCTGTTTCTGTTAAGCGCGCAAACGACCCTCAATCTGCTCTCGAGCTGGAACACCGGCACTCAATACGCCACGGTGGATGTGCTCGATAGCGCCTGGAACTACCTTGCGGGAACGATCATGCCCATTGCGGCGGGCCTCGCAATCGTCGGAGCCGTTTTCAATTTCATCAGGCAGAAACCCGTGATGCGCCTTGCAGCCGTGGCGCTTGCGCTCCTGTCGGTTTCAGGTATCTGGTACCTGGTCATCGGCATGGCGTCTTAGGAGAAGAACTCGTGTCGTTCTATAACGGCATCCTCAATTTCACGAACTGGTCAGGCAACGTGATCCTGCCGACGCTCGCCGGGCTTTTCATTGCGCTCGCGATACTGCGGTTCTCAAAAGGCCAACCCTATTCGCACGCTCTTTATAGCGGTCTGCTTTGCCTGCTGGTTTCGGGGTTGCTCAGGGCGTTTGAAACCTTCGCCTCGCAGCGGGCTTGGAACGATCCCGACGTCTATTGGGTTTCGATTGTCAGTTTTGTGGACTGGGTGGCCAACGTCTTGATGCCCATCTATGCCGCAATCGAAGTCGCGGCGGGCGCGCTCACGCTTGCGACGGGCGAGCGCATTCATTTTGCCGGCAGTTGGATGCGGCATTTTCTCGCGGCCGGGCTTTGCCTGCTGGGATCGGGCTTTGTGCGGCTCGCTGAATACTTTGTCGCGCAGGGAGTGGGCGGAGTCACATAAGGAAGCAGTCAAAGACCATTGCGGAAAGGAATGTAAATGGCGATCGATGTAACACCGGTTTATCGCAATTTGGGAACGCGGGTGACGTTTTTGGGCCTCGAAGCTGAAGACCTCTTCGCAATCCTGGCTCTCGCGGTCGTAACGAACGTCCTCGGCCGCTTCCTTCACCGCGACATGTTCGGACTGCCCATGAACCTTTTTTTGCAATATCTCGTGCCCGTTGCAAGCGTGCCTGCGCTGATGCTCTTCAAGTACGGGAAGCAACGCGGGTATCTGCTGGACTGGGTGATGTTCCACTCGAAACCTCACGTCTACTCAGCACTCGAACGGGACGGACATCTGAGTTCGGGCTATATCCGGGGAGAGGCTTAATGCCAGTCACGATGGAACAGTACGAACGATCGCTCAAGGAGCCGGCCCTTGCCGAGCAACTGAAGATCCGCGATCTTCTCGATGACGTCGCGATCCAGATGAACGGGTCGCTCGTGGCCGGGTATGAGCTAGGGGGCCTCCACTCCTACTACGGTTCGGACGATGACCGCAATCGCACCAAGGGACTCCTTGAGGCGCTTGTGCGCTCACTTCCCGAACGTTCCATGCGGATGCAGTTGCGCTTTGAGATTGCCGAAGGGACGGGAGGCCTGCTCGGCCGTTACAACGCGCAAAAGCGGAACCCGAGCGCGGCGCTTCAGGCACTCGACCGCGAGCGCGTTGAGACCTGGCGGACGCGGGATGTCGCGGGCTATTACCTGCGGGATTTTCTCCACGCCTACTTCATTTGGGATCCCAAGATTCATCATCAGTCACCGGATTTTGAGTGGAAGCGAAACATGAAGGGCACGAATGGCGGGGGCTGGAGCTTGTCGGCCGCGAAGTGCATGGAGCGGACGCGACGGGAGCATGAGGACCTTCTCGCGGAATTTAACAGCCTGATGAGTGGGGTTGAGACGACGCTTGAGGCAACCGGGATGCGCGCCCGGCGCATGTCGCACCAGGAGATATTCATTGAAATCAAGCGTGCTTTGAATCCTCTGGCGAACGATACGCTCCCCTACCGGCCGTCCGAGCAATCTCTTGCCTACGAGAGCGCCCGGAGCCAGATGGCCAACGTCAATCTCGAAGACGAACTCGATGATTACCTAAAGATCGGCGGATTGCTCTATTCCTGGATCACGCTCAAGGACCTGCCCGACGCGACCTTCCCCGGGATCTTAAGAGAGCTTCTGCAGATGAATTTCCCTTTGGTCGTTAACGCCGGCGTGAGCCTGCCGGACCACGCGAAAGTTGTAAAGAAGTACAAAGGGCGTCTGCGGAAGATGCTCGCTGCGCAGCGCGACATCCACGGAGGATTCCGACTGAACGTGGACGCTCAGGTTGCAGAGCGGCAACTGGTCAAAGTCCTTGAAGATGTGATCTCAAGCTCGGCGAAAACCTGTCAACTGAGCCTGGTGCTCACAGTCAGGACTTCGAAGCCCGTGCGCAACCGGCAGGAGCGGGGAGAAGCCGAGCGCATCCTGGCTGACCGCCGGCAGCGTGTCCTCCACGCCCTCGCGAGGATGAACGGAGCGCGTGGCATCCCGGAGATGCTCGCACAGAAGAGGATGTTTTTTGGCGGTCTTCCGGCCATGGCGGAAGAGAATAAGCGCGAAATAGAGATGCTGACGCTCAACGCGGCCGACCTCCTGCCGGTCGAATTGCCGTGGCCGGGAACGCCGAATTCCCCCTTGGCGCTCTTTGAGACTCCGACTCGGCAGCTCGTTCCCTTCTCGCCCTTCGACTCTTCGCTTGGCGACTCGAACATGATGGTGATGGCGAAGTCGGGCGGCGGGAAGACCTTCGTGGCGCAGATGTTTCTGCTGATGATGGTACGGGCGAATCCCTTGATCTCGATTCTTGAGCGCGGCGATTCTTACCGGCCGCTGGTTGAGCTCATGGGAGGGCGGTCAATTGATGTAAGCCTTGAGGGTGCAGAGACGATCAATCCATGGGACTTGCCGCTCGGCGAGACCACGCCGGGCAAAGAAAAGATCGCGTTCTTGAAGAATCTCACCTTGCACATGATCGGCGACAATCCCGCCTCAGACCGCACGCTACTCGACAATCTCCTATCCGACGCCATCGCCCGCACGTACAAGCGCTGCGCGATCCGGTTCTCGAACCCAATTCCGACATTCAACGACTTGCGCGAGGAGCTTTCGAACTGGCGGGACGAAGAGCGCCTTGAACGCACGATTGATGAAGCGAAGCTCGCTTCAATCAAGCTGCGCTTGTGGACCGGGGAGAAAGGCATTTACAGCAAGCTCTTCGATTCGCCCACGACCATGCGCCTCGACTCGAACTGGCTGTTCTTCAACATCGAAGGTTTGAGCTCCGATCCGACTCTCGAGACGGCGATGAGCATGCTCATCGCGAACGCTATGGCAGAGCGCGCTTCGGGCAGAAGCGGCCAGCCCTCGATCACCGTGCTCGATGAATGCTGGGCGCTGCTCGACTCCCCGACGCTTGCGCCCGAAGTGGTCCAACTGTTCCGCACGGCGCGCAAGCGTCACGGCAGCGTGTGGGGCATCTCGCAGACCGTCGAGGACTTTGTAGGAACGGAGTCGCAGCCACGGGTCCATGGGCCGGGAATTCTGAAAAACGCCACAACGAAGATTGTGGGCCAGCAGCCCGGCGATACCTCGCCACTCGCGAAGCATCTTTTTCTTAATCCCATTGCCATTAAGGAGGTCAAGGAGTTCAGCGCGCCGCGCAAGGGGCGCGGAGCGGAGGCGCTCCTGGTGCTGGGCGAGAAAGCGGAGACCACGCAGGTAATTCGCCTCGTGCCCACAGCAATGGATTATTGGGTATGTACGACGTTTCCGCGGGAGCGCCGGTATCGAAGTTGGTTCCTCTCGAAACACAAGGATCGTCCGCTTATCGAGTGCTACCGGGAACTCGCACAGCGATTCCCCCGGGGACTGGCAGATATCGCGGAGCTTCCCGAAGAACTTTCAGGTGCGGTCATCGCGGAGGGCTTGCGATGAGGGAAGTTGCTCACGCCGGACAGGCTTATTGCTTCACTTCGGAGGTGAAAAAGAAATGACGGCTTTGTTCTTCATTTTGTTCTCCTGGTACGTGATGACCGCCCAGAAGCGCCGGCAGGTAGTCGCGGTGGCTTTAGCAGGAGTGGTCGCTGCTGTCGTGGTGTCGCCGCGCCCCGTATTCGCCCAAAACCTCTGGGGAGCAATCCAGGCAGTGCTGAACGTCATCAACGGCATCATTCAAACCGCCTTGAATGCCATCAACAGCGTGCGAAGCGCGATCAGCCAGTTCTACAAGCTGAAGGTCTGGCCTCAGCAGCTCATTAACCAAGCCAAGGCGCTGGTCACCCAGATGATTAACCAGTATCGGAACCTTCTCGCGGGCATTTTCAATATGAACCTCAAGAGCGCCACGCTCCCCACAACACAGAGTCTGGAAACCCTCATCCGAGACTCCCAAACGAACGACTTCCAATCCGTTTCCTCGGACTACACCTCGGTTTATGGTGCGCTTCCAACGACAACGACAGCAAGTCCTGCCGACCGCACGCTGATCGACATGGATGACGCGCTTGCTGAGGACACGTTCAAGACGCTGAAGGAATCGGATGAGGCGGACAACCTGACGCTCGGCGTAGCCGACCAGCTTGAGAACGCGGCGAGCCAGGCAGCGCCAGGCTCGGCGCCGTTCCTCACCGCTGAGGCGGTCGCCGCCACGATCAGAAGTCAGGCGATCACGCAGAAGATGTTGGCTGCGGAACTCCGGCAAGAGGCGGCGAATCTCGCGCACATGAATGCGCTCCGAAAGCAAGGCGCGATCTTCGCAAGCCAAGTCAGCACGTCAATTCAGAACACTTTGCAACCACATTAAGGGGGAAATGATGACGAAAGGGATACTCGAGAAAGCTAAGAGAGGAACGAAGGCAGCCGCCCTCTGGGTGTGGCAACGCCGCCTTCGAGTGGCGGTGCTCCTTCTGGTCTTTGCGCTGATTGCGCCCCGGCCGGCGAAAAGTCAATTTCTCGATCCCTGCTGCGCCATTCTGGAAGCAGGCCTCTCCACCGTCGCGAGCACGCTCAGCGGTGTGATCGGGGGTGGGCTCAACTCGATTTTGTCCGTCGACAAGACCATCCAGAGTTTCGAGCAAAGCGTTGTCTGGCCGCAACAGCTCATCGCCCAGGCCCAGACGCTCGTCGGCTCGCTCCAAGGTGTTTTCAACCAGATCAAGTCGGTGATGAACATCCCGGTGAATAGCGCCACACTTCCTTCGAGCCAGCAACTTGAGCAGAACCTCCTATCCGAGGACGCGAGCCAAATCCAAAACACCGTCGCGAACTACACGGCTGTGTATGGAGCGCTTCCATCCGTCACCCAGGCTTCGCCTGAATCGCGCAATCTCATGGACATGGCGGATGCCGTTGCCCAGGATGCGATGAAGCGATCCATCGAAATCGACAACCTCGCGGATCTGGAGCTTCAGGCGGCTGATCAAATCAACCACAGTATCCAAACTGCGGCGCCAGGCAGCGCTCCCATCATCGAGGCGCAAGCGGATGCGTGGCTCGTACGGGCGAACGCCTACACGCAGGCTGCGACAGCGGACCTGATGCGGGTGCGCGCTGCCACGCTCGCAGATCGAAGCGCCGACTTGAAGCTCGGCGCAACGAACACCGCCGGCTTCAAGCAGAAGATACAGAACATGCTCCAGCCGAAGCAGTAGGAGGAGACGGATGTTCTATTTCCAGACGATGTTCCTGCAGGCACTCAACTCGATTGACAGCTTCAGCATCACGTCCGGGATTGTCGGGATCGCCGAGACGATTCTGCTGCTGAGTTTTCTCTATAGCTCCTATCAATCATTTGCCATGGGCGGGGACGTCCGGGCCTTGGCTGTCTCAGGAGCGAAATACTTGGCGCTGGGACTCGTGTTCGCGAGTTACGGCACGGTGTTTCGGGATGTCAACAGCGCCTTCAACTCGGTTGCGATGTCGATCTCAAATTCCGTGGGCGCCGGGGATCTCTTCAGCAACTGGATGACGCAGCTTGGTCAGTATTGGAGCACGAACGGGAACCAGTCGTTGTGGTCGCTGATTGGAGGTTTTGCGGCGAGTCTATCGGGTTTTCTCGACGCCCTGTTGATTATTGTGGCTTACCTTCTGTTCCCGATCACGTATGCGCTATTCGCGCTTTTCTACTCGCTCTACGGCTCGATCCTCTATGTCACCGGGCCATTGGTGCTGGCGCTCCTGCCGGCTTACGGCATGGGGCAGTTGGCACGGACGTATCTGATCAATATGCTGATTTTTCAGGCCTGGGGACTCGTGTACGCGATCATCGGGGCGCTGACTGTCGCGATCAACATGAATAGCGTCCAGGCCGTGCTTAACTCTGGCGGAGTGGGTGGCTTTTTTCAAAATGCCAGTGCCGACCTTTTGCTGGCTCTCGCGAGTATCCTTTTCTCCATTGCAATTGCCTTTATTCCGTACCTAGCCAGCCGGATCGTCAGAGGGGACATCGGAACGACTGCAATGATGGTCGTAAGGAGCTTGCCCATACCTACGAAGTGGGGGTAGCCCGCGGTCACCTAAGAGCTGGCCGTCGATTATCAAATATCGGGGGAATAGCGGATGAAATATCGGGATAAAGACCATGAGCAGGAGCGCGGCATCCGGGCTTACACCAAGTACTACGAGCACGATGGCATGCTGCGGGCTTACGCGAATCGTGCGATGGTGCTTGCGTTTCTGTTCGGTTTCATTGCTTTTGGCTTACTCGCTTTCGCCATCTACGTTCGCCTGCAGCCGCCGACCGTCATCCGCGTGGACAAGAACGGAAACGCCACCGTCGTGGGCGCAGCCCGCGCGGGCGCGCCTCGTCTCTTTTCTCTTTCGGCAGAAGCCGCGGCGGAAGCTGCTCCCACTGATCTCGAGGGCCGGGCCCTGGTGCGGCGCTTCCTTGAAGACTACTTGATTTATACCCCTGACTCCGTGGACCACAACTTCGCCGACGCGCTCAACATGATGACCACGAACCTCCGGACCTACACCCTGGGCAAACTGAGGGACAGCGATACGGTGGGCAAGATCAAGGAAGACCACATCATCTCGGACTTTCGGCTGCGCTCGATTGAACACGTCAAGAACACGCCGTGGACTTACGTGGTCTTTGGCGTGAAAGAAATTCATCGGGTCAAGAACGGCACGGAGACTACCGACCAGATCGTCGGCCAATACAACGTGCGGTTGGTCGAAACTCGCAGGTCGGATCTCAATCCAAGCGGGCTGCTTGTGGCCGAGTACTCGGAGCAGGAAATGGTTGGAGACCGCAACACCGGCCTTCTCCAGCATAGCGTGCTTGAGGCGGCGCCCACTGGCCCATAGCTGTTGATTCTTCTGCCGTGCTTTTGCGGCAGGGCCCGCCGGAGGCTTTCCGGCTGAAGTCACACAGGGCGGCTCCCTCCGATGGGCGGGAGCCGCCTGGAAAGAGAGGTCGCTCATGGCGACGGGTATTGCCGAAGCAACAGGAGAAGCAAAGGCGCCTCAGCCTCAAAGCCGGCCGCGGCGCCGCCAGCCCGCGGCTGAGGCTGAGGGGGCAAAGCCGCGCTTCTTTCTCGCCCGCGAGGGGAAGAGCAGCCGCGAGCCGGCGTTTGAGCGCGAACTCGGGAGCGAGGCTGAGGTTTTGGTTGAGTCGCTCAAGTCCGGGCGGAACTTTTACGTCGTGTACGAATACCGTTCGGCGGCGGATTGTTCCGGCAAATCCCCGCAGATTCGAAAGGAGGCAGTCTCGTAATCATCCGGCTTCATTCGAGACTTTGAGTCTCAAGAAGCGTTCCACAAGCTTTGATTGTGGATGAGTCGAGGACGGCGATCTTCCCGAGCGCCTTCCTCAAACTCCGGCTCCCTTCGGGAGGCGGAGAGATACAACCGGGTCGGGTTCATCGCTCGACCGGCCGAGAAGTAATTCATTTTCGGTAATGGAAAAGCGATGGGACCGGCCGCGGCCGTCTCCTCGCGTTCTGTTACCGCACAAACACAGAACAGGAGGAGAAAAATGAGAAACGGAAACGGTGCGATGCCCGTGCTCGCACTCGAAATGGATCGTATGGGTCAAGTGAGAAGGAAGATGATTCGCTTCGACCGCGAAGGACAACTCGAAAACACCCTGGTCCAGGCGCTCTATCCAGGACTCAGAGTGGCTACCGTTGATATCCCCCAGGAGCCTCTCGACATCTTCGAGCAAGCCCAAGTCGCGCAGTCCCTGGCAAAGCTTGAATGTGACGGGGTCAGGTATGCGCTCGTAGGCGCAAGCGGTTCAGCCAAAAACGGCAAGTACTACGCCGTCGAGGCTGGCTACGAACGTCAGATCGCCGAGCGCTTCCAACACTGGCCCGAGGCTGCCATGACCTACTTCGGGATTCTGGTCTCGCCCTGCCAGGTGCGGATCGAGATTCCCGAATGCCGCGTGATGGTTATCGCCGACCGCGAGCTGGGCACGAACGACAGCCGCGGCTGGATCGCGCGGTCCCTCTCGAAACGCTTGAAACTGCCCGAACAAAGGTTCTACCAGTTTCGCCTTGCGTTTGAGAAGACTCAGGCCAAGGGCAGCTTCAAAGTCATGGAAGATGATGTGGCAGAGAAGCTTGAAGCTGACATTATCCTTCCACAATCGTCCGTCAAACCCGAGTACAAAGGTCCGTCGAGGCTCTTGCGCTGGCTCGTTGGCAGCGCAAAGACTTTCACCGGACCCATCGTGCTCGGAATCCGCGAGGTCTCGCGTCCGCTCACCTTCGAGTCGAGCTACACCCTTATCGAACACGCAGGTAAAGACTCGATCGAGATGGAAGTGAAGCCCTTCGCTTTGGAGCAGGTCGCGAAACTCCGGGCAGCGGTCGAGCAGCAGGACTTCGAAGAACTCTTCCGACTGCTCGGCACCTCCGATTACCAGCGGGTCTTTCGCGCAGGCGAAGAGCCCGAGCCTGTGGAGGCCGAATACACGAGCGTCGAGAACACGATCCTCGAAGCTGTGCTCAAGGCCGACCCGACAGGCTTCGTCTTGGGGCACCCCTGGGTCAATTCACAGCTCGCGCGCCGGTTCGCACACTGGGCTTTTAAGGTGTGTACGGCGGGCGGGCTCATTCTTCCGGCGTTCGCTCTCGCGGACGACGGATTCCTGTTCTGCCACGAGGGTGAAGTCTATTGCGGATCGGACTGGATGCCAAAGGAAGCGGCGAGTACGAATCTTCCATGCCGCGACCTCTTGGTTGTCCGGTACCCGATCCGCAGGAAAGACGACCTCCTACCGCTATTCAGCCTCGGGACCAAGGAAACACTTGCGCTCCTTGTGGCCGAGTTGCGGCGGAAAGTCTCCCGAATGAGCGAGGCGGAAGCGCTCGACGAGGTAGTCCAAAAACAACTGCGTCTCGAAGGTACCCTCACGCTTCATTCCGAGACCGCCAAGCGCAACGGCGGGGACTACGACTTCGACTGGGTTTGTGTGGTCGAGGGGGACAAGTTTCCGCGCTTCGTTCGCGACCGGTTTGCCCATTCAGAACAGGCCGCGAATCAGAAAAACAAACTCAAGAAGAAACAAAGTCCGTGGTGGAACCTGCCGCAGGTGGCACTCCAGGCGAAAGGAAACCAGATAGGAGCGATCACTGACCTCAAGACCTCGTGCGTCGCGGCAGGGCGCCACGACCTGGCCGAACAGCTGGCGCTTGAGCTGCAAGCTGCCCTCGACCAACTGAAACACGGGACCCAGCCGGACCGCGAAGTCATTCAGGCGATTCGCGCTCAGGTCCCAAAGGCCCCGTGGCTCGGCTTGAAGGACAAAGAACGGGTGCGCGAGCTCCCGGTCCACGTCGAAGTCCCCCCAACCGATGCCGTGGGTGAGCTCTACAACTTCGTCCGAAAAGAGATCCAGGAATTCTTTTCGGACGAGACAGTGCGGCCTATCGAAGACTTTCGCGGGTTG
>JAKASH010000639.1 GCA_021828225.1 Acidobacteriota bacterium
CCGATCTTCAATGGCTGCGGAGGAAATCCCGTTAGTCGGTTCCAGGCGAAATTCCAGGACATCGTGCAGTCCTTCCTGCCGGACCGCCACCTGCCAGTTGGTAGAAAGCCCCGGAACATCGCACAAAACCTTCTCAAAGATCTCCGGATACATGTTTCCGGCTCCCATGACGACCATCTCGTCGCGGCGTCCTCGGATTCGCGCAATGCGCCGGATTGTGGTTCCACACGGGCAAGGTCCTTCAAGAAAGCGCGTGATATCCCGCACGCGATACCGGATCAGAGGCGTGGTTCTGCGCGACAGCGTTGTTACCACCAGCTCGCCATAGCCTTCGGGGTCGGGGTCGAGTATCTCGAATAGCAGATTGAACTCGTCCACATGGTAGCCTTGACGTTCCTGGCACTCCATTCCGGCGCCGCCGCCCATTTCCGTTGAGCCGTAACCCATAATCACCGGGGCGTTCCAGGTTCGCTGGATGTAATCCCGGTAGACGTCGGTCATGCGGTCGCCTGCCGCGAAGATCAACTTCACCGGAAAGCTCCCCTGCTTCTCGGCGATTTCGCTCAGGCTGACCAGCCAGGTGGGATCCGCCACAATCACGTTGTAACGATAAAGCCCCATCCGGTCGTAAACATCCCGCGGCTGCGGCTTGCCCACCGCCGAGCAGAAAACCCCCATCTGCTTACAGGCCAGAAAAGTCACCCAACTGCTGATCCAGTATCCCGCGTCAAAAGTGCAAACCACGCGATCGCCGGGCCGGAGGCCGTTTTCGTAAAATGCTGCAGCCTCGTAGCGTGCCGCGAAGTCGAGCTCATCGTAGCTGAAGTGAACCCGCTTGGGCCCGCTGGAGGTTCCGGTGGTTTCAAAAACAGCCTGGGGTTCCCGGCACAAGAAATCTTCGGCCGGCAAATTGCGAATATCTTCGGGAGTGGTGAAGATCCCACCCAGGTCCTCCGGCCGGCGAACATGCTCCGCACTTATGCCGGCCTCCCGAAGCTTGCGCGAAAAGAACTTCTGGTGAGCGCCGGCATAGCGAACAACCCGCCGGAACCCGTCCATCTGAATTCTGCGAATCAGGCTGGGCGGAAGAGACTTGCCCCACTGGACAAGGCGCGGAATCGAGTCGCCAATCAATCTGCGTTCAACGATCTGTCGTAAGTCAGCTACCATGAGATTTCAGAACAAGGCAGGACCGTTCGTTCGATCAGCTTGCAGCCACCAGCTTTGAATCCTCTGAAAAACCAAAGACATTGAAGAACACCAGCCCTCACACCGATCGTAACCCGTCGAGACCCGATAACATCACATCAGGTAAGCCGATTCGCCGGAAACCGGTGACGGTGCCGCCAGCAGATCGATAAAGCTGGACTTATCAAGCAAGGCTCGCCCAACCTGGGCGACGGCGTAAGCGGCATCGGGCCGCGCCATCTCCCGCTCACGCGTGCTCAGCAACTCAAGCTGCTGGGGATTATCGAGCAGATCCGAAACCAGCAGAGGAATTTCCTCTGGCCGCGCAGCCGATAATCCTACACCCCGTTGTACCAGGAATTTGCGATGATCTTCCTCTGTCCCCGGGATCGGGCAGGTCAGAATCATGGGAAGACCTGCCGCCAAAGCTTCGGAAGTCGTAACGCCGCCAGGCTTGGTAATCAGCAAGTTGGCCGCTCCCATCAATTCAGGGATGGAATCGGTCCAGCCAAAAACATGCAAATCCAGGGCAAGTTGCCGCCGCAACGCCTCCAGCCGCAAACGCATTGTGCGATTTCGTCCAGCCACGGCAATCACCTGAACGGGCTGGCGGCACATTTCCAGGCTTCGGATAATAGCGTCAAGCGGAGCAGGTCCCATTCCGCCTCCCATCACCAGCACCACCGGCCGTTTCAAATGCAGGCCGAGCGCACGACGGAGTTCATCGCGATCGAAACTGACAGCAAAAACCGGTTCCACCGGAACGCCACAGTTCAGGATGCGATTGGCGGAAACTCCCCACGTAATCAGCTGGCGCTTGGCCTCTTCGCTACCGACACAATGAATATCGATCTCCGCCTTCACCCAGGGTGGCTCCGAATAAAAATCAGTTTGGGCAGCAAGGATAGGGGCGTCAAACCACCCTTCGCGCCGGCCGAGTGCGGCAAGCTCGGCGGCGCCGATCTCGGTTACAATCACCAGGTGTGGCCGAAAGGCCTGGAGGCGTGTAAGAACAGCCCGGCAGCCACGCCTGAAAAACCATTCCGGGGCTGTCTTGCCGAGCTGTTTCCGCTGCCGCCAATCAAACAGCCTCCGCCAGGCCCACGGCGCGCGCCGCACCATCAGCCAGTAAGGATGAACGTAATAGCGAAGAAACCAGGGTTCAGCCAGATCCAACACATCAATTGTTCGAGCCTCGACGTCATCCGCGCCATCGTGAAGAGCCTGGTGGATAGCCTGACTCGCTCGCAAATGCCCCGATCCGACCCCTAGCGTCAGGATAGCGATTCGCCTGATTTCCATGGCTGCTCCGAATGAATCCGCTCCCGTTCAACTCCCGGGACTGGCGGAATAAAAAGCACTTCAATCCCAACGGCGTACGAGCAGGACGGCATTTAACCCGCCGAAGGCAAAGGAATTCGAAATCGCCACGCGAATCGGCTTCTCCCGTGCCTGATTGGGAACGTAGTCAAGATCACACTCTGGATCCGGCTGCGTGTAGTTCGCTGTGGGCGGAATAACGCCACGTTCAAGCGCCATCACCGTGGCCACCAGCTCAATCGCTCCCGTGGCCCCCATCGTGTGTCCATGCATCGACTTGGTGGAACTGATCGCCAGCTTTTTGGCATGTTCTTTGAAAACCTCTTTAATCACCATGGTTTCGGTCGCATCATTGAGACGCGTTCCGGTGCCGTGGGCGTTG
>JAKASH010000640.1 GCA_021828225.1 Acidobacteriota bacterium
GCCTTGGCGACGCGCTGATCGCCCAGAGGTGCATCGACCGGGGAATACCTCTGATTACCCGTGACCGCGACTTTCGGGCATTTGCCGAGGCTGCGGGTCTTGATCTGGTGGTCGGGTAGGGTGCCGGCGGTGGGGACACCGCCGGCACAGAAACGACCCCTCACCCGGCCGCTCGCGCGGTCGCCCTCTCCCCTCGGAGAGGGTTTTGCGTGGATATTCACCTTTCAGGGTTTGCCAAACTGGCGGTGAGAAAGGGCTGGGGTCAATTTCGGGAACACAAATTCCTGCAGAATGTTAGCGAAGGCATCGAACCCGATTCCGATCAGGCCGTTTTCAAGCGTCGTTCCCAATGCATTGCGATTTTGCTGCGGGAGGTAGAGGTTGGCGATGCCGCCCGCGGCGAAGTGCCCGAGGACGGCCGAATAATCCGGCTCCCAGTGTCCATTGTCGCCCTTGCAGATGACCGAACGCGTGATCGCGTAGAGCAATTTCGACGAGAAGCTGCCGCTTCCCTTGTAGTAAAAGCGCGGGTCCTGCTTAAGGATTGACGGCAGCAGAGCGTCGCCCACAAACGCACCCACGCCAAGGGTGGCGTAAGAGGCGCCAAATCGCTTGGCGAAGCTCTTCTCCTCAGTACCGTATCCGCTGTACATGCCGGTTTCCTGCTCGCCTGCTACGAACGCTGTTGTCAGTCCAAGAGTAAACGGGTTGAAGATTGTCTTAAAGGTGAGTTGGAACTTCTGTTTGGCGCTGAGCGGGGAGGTGTGGGGGTAATAGGTGACCAGATAATTGGGAATGAAGCCGAGCACAAGCTGCTTTTCTTCGTGCTGCAGTTGATAGTGGGCGACTTCGCCCCGCGAGGGCGTCACCTTAATCGAGGTCACAACCGGCGCCAGCGCCAGCACGATCGGCGGCGCCGTATACGTCTGGCCCGGTTGCACCGCTACGGAGACGGACTGCGTTTTGAAGCCCGGGGCGGTAACCGTGAGCGAGTAAGCTCCGGGAGCGACGTTGGCAAAAGAGAATTGTCCGTTGTCCGCTGTCAGCGCCTGTTGCACGGATTGGCCCTGGCGCGCCAGGGTTATGAGGGCAGCGCTGACCGGACCTCCATTCTGGTCGGCGACGCTGCCGCTGATGCTGCCCGTTGTTTGCTGATCAAACACCTGGCTGGCGGCTGACGCCGCAGCTCCCAATTCTGCAGGCGGGGCGGCCTGTGCGCCCGCAACCGGTGCAGGCCGCGCGGATTGCGCTGGGGCAGCAAGTCCACACGCGGGAAAACCCGCGCCTGACCAAATGAGTAAACCCAGAACGGCAATCGTGCCCCACACGCGCCGCGAAAGTGATTTCCACCAGGAACCTTTTCCGCTGCAATTCATTCGAACCTTCAATTCTGTGTCCATCCTTTTCTCATTTAGGGTCTGATGCGGAGTTCCAACAAAAAGTATGCATGGGTGCCGTGGTTGGCTGCCGTCCTCCTCGGACTAGGCCACACCGGCGGATATCGTGACGTCACGGCACCCGCTTTGTGCGTGGGCCTTCGTGACAGCTTTCGCCCCGCCCCGGGGCTCCGGAAATCTTAATGCCCGTTGAGGTCCCACGGCTTGCGCCGAGGGCTAAAGTCTTTCGGCCCTCCGGGCCTCTTGCGATCGCACAGATCGCAAACGGCGCGATCTATGCGCCACCCGCGAAGGAGATTTTCCATTCAGCTTGCGCCGCGGCCCAGCAAAACCACCGGAATGGTTTTCAGCAGGATTTTCAGGTCCAGGCTGGGCGACCAGTTGTCAATGTACTCCATGTCGAGTTCCATCCAGCGGCGAAAATTCAATTGATTGCGCCCTTCCAGCGCCCACAGGCAGGTGAGGCCGGGCTGCATGCGCAGGCGGCGTCGTTGCCAGCCGGCGTATTTTTCAACTTCCTCCGGCAAGGGCGGGCGCGGCCCGACAAAAGACATATCGCCTTTCAGGATGTTGGCGAGCTGCGGAAGTTCATCGAGCGAGAACTTGCGCATGAAGCGACCGATGGCGGTGCAGCGCGGGTCATTCCGGATTTTGAAGACCGGGCCGTCGAGTTCGTTCAACGCGGCCAGTTCGTCGCGCCGCAGGTCGGCGTCGGCGTGCATGGAGCGGAATTTGTAAACCGTGAATTTCCTTCCGCCTAATCCGCAGCGTACCTGGCGGTAGAGCACCGGCCCCTCGGACGTCAGCCTGATGAGCAGCGCGAGCAACAGGAAAAGCGGCGAAAGGATGATGAGCAGCGCCAGGGCCATGGTGAAATCGAGCGCGCGCTTCAAAAGCAACAGATACTCATTTTCCGGCGTGCTGGTAAAGGTGAGCAGCGGCATCTCTTCCAGCCGGTCCAGATACACCTTGGAGACGACGTGAGGAAAGAAGTTGAGCAGGACCCGTGTCTTCACGCCTTCTTCTTCGCAAAGCAGGAGCGCTTGCTCGATCTTTTCCATGTCCTCTTTCGCGGCGGCGAAAATGACTTCGTCGATCACATGCTGGCGGACGAGTTCGGGCAATTGGCCGAGTGAATAAACGGGGTACCGGCGTTGCAGGTTGGGGATCGGCGGAGGATTCTCTGACGCATGGCCGACCCGCGCAAATCCGAAGATTCGCATTCCGCGCTTTTCGTTTGCTTCAATGGCCCGCGCAATTTCGCCCACGTGCGCTGCGTCGCCCACCAGCAGAAACTCGCGATAGCCTCCAAAAGTGCGCCGGAGCGGGTCGCCGAGCCGCCGAGCCGCGAGGCGAAAGGCAACCATCGCCAGCAGATCGATGATCGCGTAAAACCCAAGCAACAGACGGCTGATGTAGACAAGCTTGAAGGCGAAGATCGTGGCGAACAGCAGCGCCGTCCCCAGGAAGGCTACCTTGACAGGATCCCAG
>JAKASH010000013.1 GCA_021828225.1 Acidobacteriota bacterium
TGAATCGAGAGGTTCACGTCCGGATGTGTAGGGGACTCGGGGTGAAAATCCCCGGGTCTACCTGGCGGGCGCAGGTGCAGGTCTCGGTCCGCCGCGTGGTGATCCATCTTCCCGCCTCGTTCCCTTATCAGAGCAGCTTCCGCCAGATCGCCCTCCGCTTCGGCGCTTGGAGCGGATATCCTCGCAACTTTTCCTGACCCGATTCTGAAAAATCCCTTCGGCAGCACCGCCGCAAGGCGATCGTGTCTTCGAAAAACGCCGCATCCTTATCCCAACTGGACCAGGAACGACAGAGACGGCTCCCCGAACCTCCGATCGACCCTGAAGCGTCGCTTCAAGCAGCCCAAACAGGTCCGAATTGACTTTCGCACCCCCGTTCACGAATAAAGCCGGCTAACATCACCGATTTTTTCAAGACACCGCTTACTGTATATAAGAACAAACTCATAGACGAATATATTGGGTTGAGATTCGGTATGAATTACGCATCCTTTCAAAAGGCTGTAGCTAATAAGGGCGTACCCGAAAAAAATGCTAATCAGACCTTCGAAGAAGTCACCAGTCTCAATTTGGATTGTTGGCTGCTAATCTGCGCATTTGTCGCCAACCGTGCTTATATATTCAAAACAGGCGGAGACGGTTCATTTGAAGCGTGTGAGAACTTCGCTGCTATTGGGTCAGGAACTTTAATAGCAGAAGGCGCTTTCTACCAACGGGAGCACGATTCAAACTTGCCAGTTAGTCACGCTTTGTACCATGTGTTTGAGGCGATGAAAGTGGGGTCTATAGCTCCCGGTGTTGGTAAAGAACATACCATCGATATCCTGTACCCTCCTGGGGAAAAATCCGATGAGGTTTATAGCGAAGTCCTGAGTACGAAAGGTATTAGCTTTATGGAGCAGCAATTTGCCAAGCTGGGGCCAAAGAAATTCTTAAGGTTCGCAAGGTTGCCAAAGGGAACACTTGAAAAGGATTTTGACTGACCGGTCTTTGTCCCGCTAGCAACACACAATCAGGACACTACCCGGAATTTGATCCGGCCGCGAAACCGCTCAGAGCGCAGCGGAAGGCCGCCCGGCGCCGGATTTTGTTTGACCAAGAACCGGCGGTCGCAGACCGCCGCTACCACTTTATTTCGTAATTCTTATCAGCGGACTTTGCCGCGCGCGGCCACTTTCCAGGCACCCTCGACCTGGCCGTTGCGGAGAAGAAAAACCTCGTCGTGCATGTTGACGCAGGCGCAGACGTGGTTGGGAATCACGGTGACGATTTCGCCCACGTGAAAGCGATGTGAGGACTGAGTGATATCAAGGTACCCGTGCTCCTCGTTGAGTTTGATCACGGGAGCATCCGGCGCTTCGACCACGTACCCGTTTCCTTTGGCGGGGCCTGAGCCCAGGCTGTCGGACGACAGCGTCTTGGAGCCGGCGTCGATCATCGCCCGCCCGGGAACCGCCGTTGAAACCACTGTTGTCACCACGCGGGCGGCACAGTCTTCCAATTTGCATGCGCCCTGATAATAGGTGTTCAGGTCGTTGTAGGCGTAAGTTCCGGGGCGGATTTCCGTCAGGCCGTGAATCTCATGCGACATGAACGCCGAGGGCGTGGAACCTCCGGAAACGATTTCCACTTCCATGCCGGCTTTGCGAAACGGCTCGAGGGCTTGCTCGAATCGCCCGGCCACCCGCTTCACTTCTTTCTCACGATCAGCTTCCGTGCCCCAGATGTTTCCCGGAAAGGTCATGAGCCCCCGGAATTTCAGCCCCGGCATCTTTGCGATTTTCCGGGCCAGTTCAAGGCATTCAGGACCCGGCTGCACGCCGCAGCGGTGAAGCCCTGCATCGAATTCCACCAGCACGCCAACGGTTGCGCCGGCGGCATGGGCGGCTTGTGACAGTCCCTCGGCCGTGGCCTCGTTATCCAGCGAGAGCAGCAGGCTGCGCTCGCGGGCCAGGGCTGCAAGCCGGCGGAGCTTTTCGTCACCCCAGATGGGATAGGCTACAAGAATCTCATCCAGGCCCGCCGTGGCCATCACCTCGGCCTCGCCCACTTTTGCGACGGTCAGACCGACCGCGCCGCGTTCCATCTGCATGTGGGCGACTTCCGGCGTCTTGTGAGTTTTGGTATGGGGCCGCAGCCCCAGTCCGTGCTCGCGGCAGTAAGCAGCCATCCTTTCGAGGTTGCGTTCGAGGATGTCCAGATCGATTGTCAGAGCGGGTGTTGACAGTTCCTGATAGTTCATAAATCAATCACTTTCGTTTGCGGGATTTGCTGACCTGGGCGATGCAGTCGATTTCGACTTTGATTTTCGGCAAGCTAACGCCGACGGTTGTGCGGGCCGGGGGATCTTTGGGAAAGAACTCCGCGTAGACCTCGTTCATGGCCGCGAAATTCTTCATGTCGGAAAGGAAAACTCCAACCCGGACGACGTCTTTCATCGAACTTCCGGCGCTCTCAAGAATTGCCTTGATGTTTTCGAGCGTGCGCCGGGTTTCAGCGCGGACATCTCCGAGTTCGAACTCATTTGTTTGGGGATTAATCGCCGCCTGGCCGGCGACGAAAACGAAGCCGTCCGCAATGATGGCCGGAGAGTAAGGGCCGCGAGGCTGGGGTGCTTTCTTGCTTTTAACGACTTTGCGCATTTGAACTCCTGTTGTTAGAGATAACGGCTGTCGCCGAATTTTCGAAAGCTTACAAATCCGAAGGCGGCATCTCAGGCCAACTGTCCGCCGTCGACAAACATCAGGATTCCGTTGACGTAGTCCGCGTCCGAGGACGCCAGGAAAGCGGCCGGCCCGGCAATGTCTTCAGGCTCGCCGAGACGCCCTGCGGGAATCAGATCCTTGTACTTGCTCATGAATTTCTTGTCTTTCACGATGGGAGCCGTGAGGCGCGTCCGGATGAGGCCCGGCCCGATCGCGTTGGAGTTGATCCCGTGCGGTCCCAATTCCCGCGCCAGAGTCTTGGCCAGCAGGAAAAGTCCGGCCTTGGAGGCGTTATAAGGAGCCAGTTCGGCTTCTGCGTCCCAACTGTTGGTGGACGCCATAAAGACCATTTTGCCCTTGTGCCTGCGAATCATGTGCGGCGCCACTTCGCGGGCTGTAAGGAAGGCGCCTTTCAGATTGATGTCCATGATCCAGTCCCAGTGTTTTTCATCGGTTTCTGTGAAGGGCACCAGCTTGCCGACTCCGGCCACGTACATCAGGATGTCGATCTGATTCTGCCAGCGCATCGTCTGCGCCACCATCCGCTGCACCTGGCGCTTTTGGCGGACATCGCACGCGACGGTCCGAACGGAGCCGCCTTCCCGCGTGATTTCGCGTTCCGTGCGTGCCATCATGGTGCGGTCGACATCGCCAATCATCACGTGAGCACCTTCCCTCGCCAGGCGGACGGCGATCCCTTTACCGATTCCTTGCGCACCTCCCACAACCAAAGCGCATTGGCCGCGAAACCGATCTGCAATAAAATCCATGTTCGTTCCCAACTCCTTTGTTCTGATCAGGGCTGACCCGGAAAAAGTTTGCTAGGTTCTTGAGGCAGTCTCCCAGTATAATGGCGCGCCACGCAGTCGTAAAGCTTTTGAGTGTTTGGCATAAAGGCGGGCTGGCTGGAATTTGTAGCTCAGGGCCCGCATTCTGGCCCTGCGCAGTTGCCCAGGGTTTGTACAATCAAACCGTGTCGCGGTCACTGTAGCGCCGGGCTTTATGCCCGGCATGCAGGGTAGTCACGGTTAAACCGCAGTTGGGTTAACCGTAGGTTCTTCAAGAGAAAATGCCCACGGTCAGCCCTTTGAGCGCTGACCGTGGCTACCAGGCCTATCGCGTGATTCAAGGCAAGAACCGCAGCGTTAGAAGGCGAACGTCGCGGTACAAGGGCGGAAGGGATGAATTCGAAATTTAACAACATTTCGCAGCAGTCCGAAGTGCGGACCCTGCCGCGGGAGATCGGGATCCTGGGTTCCACGGCGATCGTCGTCGGGACCATCATCGGGTCCGGAATTTTCCTGGTCCCGCACAATGTCGCTCTGCAGGTCGGAAGCGTCTTCAGCCTCTACCTGGTCTGGATTGTGGGCGGGGCGCTGGCGCTGGCGGGCGCGCTTTCGCTGGCGGAACTGGGCGCGGCCATGCCGGAGGCGGGCGGCATCTATGTCTACCTGCGCGAAGCTTACGGCAAGCTGTTCGCTTTTCTTTATGGCTGGGGATCGCTGCTGGTGATTGACGCCGGCTCCGCCGCCACGCTGGCTGTTGCCTTCGGCATTTATGCCTCAGCTTTCTTTCCGCTTACGCCGATTGACCAGAAATTGCTCGGCGCGGTTGTGATTGCCGTGCTCACGCTGATCAACATCCTGGGCGTTCGCAAAGGCACAGCGGTTCAGACCATCTTCACTATCGCCAAGCTGGGCGGGCTGGCGATCATTATCGGCTGCGCAATCTTTCTGCCTCCGCTGGCACCGGCGGTTGCGTCTCATCCGCTGCCGACGCCGCACACCACGCTGAGTTCCTTTGGCGTGGCGCTGGTCGGAGTGCTGTGGGCCTACCAAGGCTGGCATCAGCTTTCCTACACGGCCGGCGAGGTCAAGAATCCCTCGCGGGCGCTTCCGATCGGTTTTTTCCTTGGAACATCGATCATCGTCGTTGTTTATCTCGCCGCCAATGCGGCTTATCTGCACGTCCTGCCGCTGTCGGTCCTGGCCGAGCACCAGCGCGTGGCGGCAACGGCCATGCAGTTCCTGATCGGCCCCCGGGGATCGCGATTTGTTTCGGCGCTGATCCTCTGCTCAATTTTCGGCGCCTTGAACGGAACCATCCTGACCGCGCCGCGCGTCTATTACGCGATGGCGAAGGATGGAGTGTTCTTCCGGATCGTCTCTCGCGTTCATCCCAAGTACCAGACGCCCGCCACCGCCCTCGTCGTGCTGGGTGCATGGTCCACGCTGCTGGCTGTAAGCGGATCGTTTGAAGAGCTTTACACCTACGTGATCTTTGCCATGTGGATCTTTTCCGCAGCGGCAATTGCCGGGGTGATCATTCTGCGCCGTCGCCTGCCTGATCTTCACCGTCCCTACCTCGTCTGGGGATACCCGGTACTGCCCATTGTTTTTATCTTTGCCTCCCTGGCCATTGTCGCCAACACCCTGATCACCAAGCCGCTTGAGTCCGTTCTGGGATTGGCGATTGTCCTGGCCGGGATCCCGCTCTACTTCATGTGGCGGCATTGGAGCGGGGCAGCCAACCCGCCGTTGTAGCGCGGCGTTCGCCTTTTTCAAGCGATTCTTGCCTTGAACCATGCGAAGAGCCGCAGGGCCGGAAAGCGGGCTCTGCTACAAATTCTTGCGTTGAAGCACTCGAAAGAAGTCCACATCAGAATTCTGTGCGCGTGCCGGCCGCGAATAGCTTCCGGAAGCCTCTCGGGTTGTAAGTTGCTCATGATATGGAGATTGCGAAGTAACATCTTATTCTTCACTGCCGGCGGGAAGGGAACAGATTGTGATTTGGCTCACTATTGTCTGTGAGACATGTCACTGGCGGCTGAGAAGTTGTGCTGCAAGATTATTGGCAATCAGGTCGTGTGACAAAAGTAATTGAAATCACCGCGTGCACGAGCAATGCGTTATGACCATTACACCCAGCATTGAAAAATTCATAACCAGTTGGGCTGAAATGGCATGTAAATGGTCTGTGAATCGGACGGTTGCTGAAGTGCACGCACTTTTCTTCCTTTCTGCTGAACCTCTGAGCGCAGAGGACGTCTCTCACGCCCTGTCTGTTTCCCGTTCGAATGTGAGCGCAAGCCTGCGGGAACTTGAAGGCCTCGGCCTCATCAGGCCCGTCCACTTCCACGGCGATCGCAAGCTGCATTACGAAACCATCAAGAACCCCTGGGAGGCGTTTCGAATCATTCTGGATGACCACAAGCGGCGGGTGATCGATCCGGCCCTCGCTACGTTCCAAGCTTGTCTCGAAGAACAGATGCGCATAGCTCCGGAAGATACTTACACCGCCGAGCGCATGCGTGACGTTGTATCCTTCTTTTCCGCCATCATTCCTCTCTATCAGGAGCTTCGACGCCTTCCTAACGGTTCCATTCAGAAGCTCTTCAAGGTAACAGCCACAATCAGAGAACTCCTCGGCTAAGCAAACCAGGGCGTTGACAGGGTTAAAACCTTCGCTAAACGAGGTTGCGCAGGTCTCTGCCTAGATCAGTGGGCAGGCCAATGTTTTCATGCAGTTTCGGGCCAGTTAAGGTGGGCGTTCTGGCGAAATAGTGACGCCGATCACAGAGGTGTGTGATACGGGTCACGGCTTGAGTATAATCGTATGTTGCAAAGTGGCCACTGTCGATTGTAATTACGGAAAGAACTGTAAGCACGATGAGTGCAGTAGTTTCGTTATGGACCTCACACCTGCAACCGAAAAATTCGTCGCCTGGTGGGGAGAAATGGGGGGCAAGTGGGGTGTCAACCGCACAGTTGCGGAGGTCCATGCCCTTTTTTATCTGTCCCACGACCCATTGAACGCGGAAGATATTGCCGCCACCCTGTCGTCTTCACGTTCTAACGTCAGTGCAAGCTTGCGGGAGCTGGAGAACTGGGGGCTGATAAGCCCGGTGCACTTCCGGGGCGACCGCAAGCAGTATTACGAGGCGATCAAGGATCCCTGGGAGATGTTTCGCGTGATTCTGGATGAGCGCCGCCGGCGGGAGATTAACCCGACTGTAGCGACATTGCGAGCATGCCTTGAGGAATTGACGGAGTCCACGCAGGGAGATCTGTATATCCAGGAGCGCCTGCAGTCCATGCTGGAATTTTTCGAGGTCATGATTCCTTTGTATGACGAGCTGCGGCGCCTGCCCCGAGGTCCGGTTCAGAATCTTGCCAGGCTGACGGCAAAGATAAGAGAAGTTATCGGCTAGAAGGTTCGGTTCGACACAGATTGGCTTGTGTTCGGTTTTCGAATCGTCCGCGTTACTACCAGATTGGTGCTTCGACAAGAAGCTTTTTGATTTGCAAATTTGCAGGTCCGGTATCAGACGCATCGGGTAAGTAAAGTTCATCAAGTTGGAGGTGTGTTAGATGTGTTCGTTGAAGCGTATTAATAGACTCGCGTGGATCGGTATAGCCGTCATGGCCTTGGCGTTGCTGGGCAACTCCAAAGCATGGGCCATCACCAGCTTCGCAAGGCAAACCGGATTGCCCTGCAGCTCCTGCCATACCATCCCGCCAGAACTTACCCCGTTTGGGAGGGCATTCAAGCTCAATGGATACACGTTGACGGGCATGCCGCAGATCACGGCCAAGGCCGCTCACCAGGAAGCGGGCCTGAGCCTGAACCGCTATATGCCCATAGCTGCTTTTATTCAATTTTCGATGGCAGGAACCAACCGTCCGCAGCCGGGAACCCAGAACTGGAATTATGAATTTCCGCAGGCCGCCAGCCTGTTTCTGGCCGGAGCTATGTCCCAGCACGTTGGAAGCTTTATCCAAGTCACTTATGACGCGCAGGCCGACCACTTCAGTTGGGACAACACGGACGTCCGCTATGCGAACCGGACAACCCTGGGCGGGAAAGATCTGGTGTACGGCATCACCTTCAACAACAATCCGACGGTTGAAGACCTCTGGAATGACACGCCGGCCTGGGGCTTTCCCTGGGTGGGTCCGGACCAGACACCCACGCCCATGGCGGGCACGCTGATTGACGGCGGGCTGGCGCAGGATGTGGCGGGCCTGGGCGCTTACGCCATGTGGAATGACCACCTCTATGGCGCGGCTGCCGTCTACCGCTCTGAACATATCGGACAACCGCAGCCCAATCCCGGTGTGGGCTTGGGGATAAATATTCAGGGGGCTGCGCCCTACTGGCGGGTCGCGTGGCAACAGACGATGGGCAACAATTACCTTGAAGTCGGTACTTACGGGATGCACGTGGCATCGACGACGAACGCGCTGACAGGGCCGGAAGACGACTTCACGGACGTGGCCGTGGATTCGCAGTACGAACGCATCCTGCCGACCTTGAACAATGACACCATTTCGATCCATACCACTTATATCCACGAGAGTTCGAACCTAGCCGCCACTTTTGCGGAGGGCGGCGCGGCGTTTCCGAATCATAACCTGAACACTTTCAAGCTGGACGGCAACTACCACTTCAGGAACAAGTATGGCGCCACGGTCGGTTACTTCAACACGTGGGGCACCGCGGACCCGGTGCTTTACGCCCCGGATCCGATTGACGGCAGCGTGAACGGCAGCCCCAAGAGCGACGGCTACACTCTGCAATTTGCGTATTGGCCGTGGCAGAATATCGACTTCACGGCACAGTACACCGGTTACTTGAAGTTTAACGGCGGGAGCACGAATTACGACGGGTCAGGTCGGAATGCTTCGGATAACAACGCAGCATACGCCACGGCCTGGTTCATCTTCTAGGCCGCATGGGCAAGAGCAGGGAGGCGCCGGCAGGGTTTGGAGAGCCGGACTCGGGCGCGAACGGATGCACAAATGGCAAAAGTCCCTCTGCGGTTTCTCTTCGACGACGGAGCTCAGTTTGGACTCTGGTTGTGCGTAGGGAGAGATGGAGTCTCTGAGCGAATGAGTGAAACATCATTTCAGTTATTTTGATGGCGTTGGTGCTAATCTGAGTAGAACTTTTTAAGAGTTAGAAACTTTTGCGGGGGTCAAGATAAGAATGAAGCGAGAACATAATGTTTGGATCATCACTCTGATCGCAGCTTTCTTAGCGGTCTGGGGCGTGCAAGCGAAGGTTGCCCTCGCGGCGCCCGCGCCTCGTTCCCAGGGCGAATCGACCAAAGTTGCGACCGGCGAGATCACCGGCAAGATCCTTTTTGAAGGGACCAAGCCGCATCTTCCGCAGATCTCCATGTCGCAGGATCCGGAATGCGCCCGGGAACTGCATGGGAAGGCGGTCTATCCGCAAGACGGGGAAGTAAACGCCAACGATACACTTCCCAACGTTTTTGTTTACATCAAATCCGGGGCCCACAAATATCCCGCCCCTCGGCGGGCAGTTACTCTGGACCAGAAGGGATGCATGTATATCCCCCACGTGCTGGGCATTATGGTGGGGCAGCCTCTCAAGGTGGTGAATACCGATCTCACCACTCATAACATCCACGTCATGCCCAAGAACAACCCAGCGTGGAACCAGTCGCAGCCACCGGGCGCTGCGCCGTTCGAAAAGAAGTTCGCGAACCCGGAGGTCATGGTTCCGGTCCACTGCAATGAGCATCCGTGGATGAACGCTTATATCGGCGTCGTTACCAACCCCTTTTACGATGTGACTGGCACTAATGGGACGTTTACCATCAAGGGTGTTCCGGCGGGCCAATACACGCTGCAGGCGTGGACCGCTACGTTTGGGACGCAGGAAAAAACCGTGACCGTGCATGCTCATGAGTCCACAACGGTAGACTTTACGTTTCAGCACCAGTGAAAGCTAAGCCTGAATGCATCACCGGTCGCGAAGATCCGAAGACACGCAGTAGCAAGCCCGCCTGAAGTCCTGCGGGCCCTGGGTTTGTAAGACTTCAGGCGGAAAGATCGCTAAGTTTTAACAGGTCGTAACCGAGTCGAAGAATTTGCTTTCTTGTCAAGCGGGCCGGCTTTCAGAAAATTGAAGCGGCACGCTGCAGGCGTGGAAGTTGCCAGTAGCACGGGTGCCCTTTTTTTGAAGATCGCCGACATCCAAAGGATGGTTTGACGTTTCGTTATGGGATCTCTCAGTCGCTGGGTTAAAGCAGGTTTGATTCTCATGGTTTCATGTGTCTTGGCAGCCCTTGTTTCGTGCTCGGCCGGCAAGCATGTGGAGCAACATTACCCCTCCTATGTGACGTCAGGAAAATTTACGACGGCGCATCCAGATCTGTTGGCTGCGGCAAAGGATTACTTTGACGTTTATCCGACTCATGTGGCGCAGCCGATTGCTTTCACTCACAAAGTTCACTTGGAGCACGGAATGCAGTGCACGGACTGCCACAAGGGAGTGGCGGAGGGACCGGACGCGACCATTCCCAACGTGCAGCTCTGCATGACCTGCCACCAGGTGATTGCAACCGATAAGCCGGAAATCAAAAAGATTGCCGCCTACCAGAAAGCGGGCGAGGAGATTCCCTGGCATCGCGTCTACTGGTTTTACCAGTCGGCGCACGTGAGGTTTCAGCACGCTCCGCACATCCGCGCGGGCGTCGATTGTGCCACGTGCCACGGAGATATGAAGAAGCAGACGGTCGCCGTGCGCAAGGCGGGGCTGAACATGCACTTCTGCGTCAGTTGCCACCGGCTGCACAAGGCGCCGACGGATTGCACGACGTGTCATTTTTAGGTATCGCAGGTTCGCCCTGAGGCGGGCGGGGAGCGGAATCCGGCGGTGGAGACACCGCTGCTACAGCGCGGTTCGGCGAGACGTGCGCAGGACAATGGCGGTAAAAAACTTATGGATCGTCGCAACTTTCTGAAAATATCGGCGGTAGGCAGTGCAACGGCGGCGCTCGATGCATGCGGCAAGCCGGAGCGCCATCTCATTCGATTTATTCCGGAAGAGGAACTGGTTCCCGGCATTGCTGCGTGGAAGCCTGGCGTATGCACGCAATGCAGGGCCGGGTGCGGCCTCCAAGTGCGGGTGATGGAGGGCGAGGCGGAAGTGACTCGCCACGGGCAGTTGGGCCTGCTCAGCATGGGACTGGCCAAGAAGCTGGAAGGCAACCCCGACCATCCCGTCAACCGCGGCAAGCTGTGCGCGTGGGGACAGGCTGGGCTGCAGGTGACCTACAATCCTGACCGCGTCCGCTTTCCGATTCGGCGCTCCGGGCCGCGCGGGTCAGGGGAATATCACGAAATCAGTTGGGAAGAGGCGATCAAGGAATTGGCCACGCACCTGTCGCAGCCGAAGTCAGCAGGCAAAACGGCGCCAGTCGCGTTTCTGACCCAGCCGCTACGAGACCATCGCGGCGTCCTGATCGAGCGTTTTCTTGCGGCGCTCGGCGCACCGCCTGCGGTGGAGTTTGAGTTCTTTGAGCAAACAGTCCTGCGCCGGGCCAACCAGCTGAGTTTCGGCCATCACCAGTTGCCGACCTTTGACCTGGCGAACGCAAACTATGTGATCTCCTTCGGAGCAGACTTCCTTGGAACGTGGAACTCGCCCGTTTCACAGAACCTGGGTTACGGGTCGATGCGCCGGGGGCGGCCCGGGCTGCGCGGCAAGTTTGTGCAGGTAGAAGCTCGAATGTCGCAGACCGGCGCGAATGCCGACGAGTGGGTTTACGCGAAGCCGGGCACGGAAGGGCTGCTGGCGCTGGGCCTCGCGCACGTGATGCTGAATGAAAAGCTGCGGCCGGGGGAAGCGGCCGGTGAAGCGGGAGCGCAAATCGATGGCTGGTCAAAGGGACTTCCGGACCACACGCCCGACGCAGTCGCAAAATTGACCGGCGTGGAGGCAGCGACGATTCAACGCCTCGCACGTGAAATGGCCGCGCATCCGCCCTCCGTGGCGCTCATCGGTGGGGCGCCGCTGGCCCAGACCAACGGGTTTGCCAATGCGCTGGCGGCCAACGCGCTTAACGCTCTATTGGGCAGTGTTGGGAAGCCGGGCGGAGTTTTCTTCACGCCCCAACCGCCCATGCCGGACCTGGCCGCTCAAAAGGAAGGCAGATCGATCCGCGCGCTCTGCCAGGGCATCCTGTCGGGTGCCTCGCCGGTTGAAGCCCTGCTCCTCTATAACGCCAATCCGGTTTTTGCCAGTCCGCCAGCCTGGCAAGTTCGGGAAGCGTTCGAGAAGGTTCGATTTATCGTGAGCTTTGGAAGTTTTGTCGATGAGACCAGCATTCTGTCGGATCTTATCCTGCCGGACCACTCCTATCTCGAGTCCTGGATCGACAATATTCCCGAATCGGGAACGCTTGAAGCCGTGGCAAGCCTCGCGCCGCCAGCGATGAATCCGCTGCACCATACGCGGGCCATGCCAAATGTTCTACTGGACGTGGCGCATCAACTGGGTGGCGATGCCGGCAAGGATCTGCCGTGGAAAACTTACGAAGATATGCTGCAGGCGGCTTTTGACGCGCTTCGCAGCCATCCGGGGTCGGTCTCCGCAAAGAGCGCCGATGACTTCTGGAGCGAAGTACAGGAAAGGGGGGGATGGTGGAGCGCTCAGACAACGTCTTCCCCCGTGACGCAAACGGCGAAACCATCGGCCGGCCCTGCCAAAATCACCGAGCCGGAGTTTGACGGCGCGGCGAAGGAATATCCCTTCAACTTTCTGCCTTACGCCTCGCTGCAGTTTGGTGACGGGACGCACGCCAACCTGCCCTGGATGCAGGAAATGCCGGACGTGATTTCGACGGCCATGTGGAGCACCTGGGTGGAGATCAACCCGCAGACGGCAGAGCGGATGGGCATCAAGCAGGGCGATCTGCTGGAGATTGCCTCGCAGCACGGCAAGCTGCAGGCGCCTGCGCTGATCGCGCCGGGAATTGCTCCTGATGTGGTGGCGATGCCGGTGGGCCAGGGGCATGAACATTACGGCCGTTATGCAAGCCGCCGGGGAGCGAATCCGATCAAGATTCTGGCGCCGCAGACGGAGCCCGAAACGGGCGCGCTGGCCTGGGCATCGACGCGAGTGAAGATTACGCGCGCCGGCAAGAAGGGCGAACTTATCCTCTTTAGTGGCGGGCTGCGCGAGTGGCCGCGCAGATACCGGCACAGGTAGGCAGTAATGGACAGCAGTCAGAGTACTGGAAAACGCCGGAAGGTGAAACAGCCTATGGGACATCGATGGGGCATGGTGATTGATGAGGACCGGTGCACGGGGTGCGAGGCCTGCGTGGCTGCATGCCATGCCGAGAACAATATTGCGATTGTGGGCGCGCAGCAGGCTGCCCGCGGCCGTGCGATGCATTGGATCCGTGTAGAGCGGTACTACGAGGGGAACTTTCCTAATATCAAGGTGAAATACCGCCCTGTCCCCTGCCAGGAGTGCAGCGACGCCCCGTGCGAGCCGGTCTGCCCCACGTACGCCAGCTACCATAACCCTGAGGGATTGAACGCCCAGATTTACAATCGCTGCATCGGCACGCGTTACTGCGGGAATGCCTGCCCTTACCTCGTGCGCTTCTTTAATTTTTTCAACCCGGTGTGGGACAAACCACTCAACTTGCAATTTAACCCTGATGTCTCCGTGCGATCGGTGGGGATTATGGAGAAATGCACGTTCTGCATCCAGCGCATCAAGGCAGTGGAAATCAAGGCGCAGGCGGAGAAGCGCGCGCTCAAGGACGGCGAGTTCAACCCGGCGTGCGTTCAGGGCTGTCCCACCGAAGCCATGGTGTTTGGCGATCTCAACGACCCTGAGAGCAGAGTTTCACGCCTTTCCCGTTCCGACCGTGGCACCAAGCTGCTGCCTGAACTGGGAACTCATCCGAAGGTGACTTATCTCAAACGTGGTACTTGGCACAATGGACAAAACTCCTGAACAGATCAACCAAGAATTGCTCCGCCCGCTTTACCGCGCCTCCTGGCGCTTCTATTTCGCTGTAGCGGTCCTCGGAACGCTGGTGCTCGCGGCCTTTTTCGCCTGGGGCTACCAGATTTACAACGGCATCGGGGTGTCGGGGCTGGACCGTCCCGTTTTCTGGGGCTTTTACATCACGAATTTCGTTTTCTGGATCGGCATTAGCCACGCCGGCACGCTGATTTCCGCCATCCTTCGAGTCTCGAACGCTACCTGGCGAAGGCCGGTGACGCGCTGCGCGGAAGCTATCACGGTTTTTGCGCTCTCGATCGGCGCCATGTTTCCGCTCGTTCACCTGGGGCGGCCGTGGCTGTTCTTCTGGCTGATTCCTTATCCGAGCGAGCGCGGCATCTGGCCGCAGTTCCGCTCGCCGCTGCTATGGGACTTTTTCGCCATCAATACTTATCTGATCGGCAGCACCACTTTCTTACTTCTTCCGAGCATCCCGGACTTTGCACTGATTCGTGACCGGGCAACCGGCTGGCGGAAGAAAGTCTATAGCATTGTCTCGCTCGGCTGGCGGGGAACGCCCAAGCAGTGGCATCGGCTGGAGATGGCCGTGCGCATCATGGCGGTGGCCATCATTCCTGTCGCTGTTTCAGTGCACACCATTGTCTCCTGGGATTTTGCCATGGCGCCAGTGCCCGGTTGGCACTCGACGATCTTTGGCCCGTACTTTGTCGCGGGCGCCATCTTCAGCGGCATAGCCGCACTGATCGTCGCCATGGCCTTGCTGCGCAAGTTGCTGCACCTGGAGGAATATCTAACGCCGCAGCACTTTGATAATCTTGGCAAGCTGCTGCTGGTGATGAGCCTGTTATGGTTCTACTTTGTTTTTGCCGAGCGCCTGACCACCTGGTACGGCAACTTCCCGAGTGAGATGGCGGTCTTCTGGTCGACCTTGAGCGGAAGATATTCACCTTTATTCTGGACCATGGTGTTTTGCAACTTCATTATTCCGGTGCCCATCCTGGCCATCAAGAAGCTGCGGACGAAAATCGGCTGGACGGTAGTCGCCTCAATCCCGGTCATTATTGGGATGTGGCTCGAACGATTCCTGATCATCGTCCCTTCGCTTTCGCACAAGTATCTGCCCTACAATTACGGTACCTACCGGCCGACCTGGGTGGAAATCACCATCACAGTCGGAACGTTTGCGGGCATGGGCCTGCTGTATCTCATTTTTTCCAGGGTCTTTCCGATTATCTCGATCTGGGAACTGAAGCTTGGCTTGCAGAGGAAGCCGGAGGCTGCTCCGGCGCTCGCTTCGCAGGAACCTGCCGCGGAGCAACCTTAGGGAGCCCGATGGGAATCCATTGAGAGGAACGAGATGAACGCAATTTACGGACTCTATCCTGATCCAGGCGCGGCCCAGCGGGCGCTGAATGTGCTCGAGCGTTCAGAGAGCGAACTGGGCTTCAAAGACCGGGACATCGCCGTGCTGTCGAGCGAGCCTTACGAAGAGTATGGCTTCGGCCAGCGTGACCACGTGACGCATATGCCGTGGATCGCCGCGCTGGGAGGCCTGATCGGCGGCCTCTGCGGCTGGTGGTTCGTTTCCTTCGCTCAGAAGAGCTACCCGATGATTTCGGGAGGGATGCATCTGGTCACCAAGTGGCCGGATGGCATCATTACTTATGAGCTGACGATGCTGGGCGCGATTCTCGCCACCTTGATCACGCTCCTGATAACCGCGCGCATTCCCGACTGGAGCGGGCGCAAACTTTACGATCCGGCTGTCAGCAATGGTAAAATTCTTATTGGCGTGACCAACCCGCCGGAAAGCGCACGGGATGAGCTTGAAAAGAGGCTACGTGCTGCGGGCGCGGAAGCTGTAAAAGAATTTGTTAAGTAAATCTCAGGAGGTACGATGCAAGGACGTTCATTGAAAATTGTTAAATGGCTATTCATTCTGGCGCTGGCCGTGGCTCTGCCCATGGCGACCATCAGCTTTGCCAAAGGCAAGACAGCTCTTTCCCCCGCAGCCAAGGCGGGCAAGAAGATATTTGATGACAACTGCACAATGTGTCACTTTGCGGACCAGACGACAGCTAAGATTGGACCTGGCCTGAAGGGATTATTCAAGAACAAGGCGCTTCCTTATTCTCACCGGCCTGTTACCGTTGCCAATGTCGAAGAGCAGATCGAAAAGGGCAATCCGCAGGGCAAACCAATGCCAATGCCGCCCTTTGGGAGCAAGCTTTCAAAGACTCAGATTAACGATCTGATCGCTTATCTGAAGACCATCTAAGGTAAGGGCTTCGTTATAGCGGCGGTCGCAGCCTCGCCCAGCGCAGCCGACGACCGCCGGACGGTCGGCGTGGAAAGTCCGGCCCCGACCCGTCGGGGCCAGTACAACCCTAAAGGCGTGCCTTGGCGCGCTTTTGCCACCAACTTCTGAAATAGACCCTAAAACCGCTTGGTGTCCTTCCGCGACCGCTCCAGGTATCTGCCGGTGGAAACGTCGATGCGCACGGCTTCGCCGGGCGCGATGAACTGCGGCACCATCACTTCCATGCCGTTTTCAAGCGTAGCGGATTTGTAGGTACTGTCCTGCTGCTGGTGGATAGGCGGTGCTGTCGTGTGGACGGTGAGTTCCACGCTTTCGGGCAGAACGACGCTGACCGCCCGGCCGTTATAGAACTCGACGGGAACGGTCATTTCCGTCTTGAGGAAAGCGTATCCGGGGCCGATGGTTTCAAGCGGAATGGAGACCTGGTCAAAGGTCTGCGGATTCATAAAGGTTGCGGAATCGGCGTCGCTGTAAAGGAATTCCATTCCCTGCTTTTCGAGCAGCGTGTCGTCAAGGTGTTCTTCGGGGCGGAAGCGCAGCTCTTTGGTGGTACCTTTCAGCACGTCGCGCAATTTGGCATGGACGCTCCCGGACATTTTCCCTTGGCCTATGTGGAATTCGGCCTCTATCACTCTGAAAGGCTCGTCATCGATCCTGATC
>JAKASH010000641.1 GCA_021828225.1 Acidobacteriota bacterium
CAAGCAGGAGAGCGCCGACGCCTGGTACACGCACAGCGTTCAGGATCTGCTTCCGCCGGGGACCAAGTGCCCGAGTTGCGGAGGAACCAATCTGCGCAAGGAAACCGACATTCTGGATGTCTGGTTCGATTCGGGATCGAGCCACGCTGCGGTTTTGGGCCACCGGCCCGACCTTCCCTGGCCTGCCGATGTGTATCTCGAAGGCGGCGACCAGTATCGCGGATGGTTTCACAGTTCGCTGCTGGTGGGTATGGTGGCGCGCGGCGGATCGCCTTATCGCGCGGTGCTGACCAACGGCTGGGTCCTGGACGCCCAGGGACGCGCCATGTCGAAGTCGCTGGGCAACGTGATCGATCCGAATGAGGTCATCAAGACTCACGGAGCGGAAATCTTGCGGCTCTGGGTGGCTTCAATCGATTTCCGTGAAGACGTTGTGATTTCGCCCGATATCCTGGCCCGCTTGTCGGAAGCGTACCGCAAGCTCCGCAACACCTTCCGCTATTGCCTGTCGAATCTTTATGATTTCGATCCTGTCCGCGATAGCGTGAGGGGTGATCAACTGGAAGAGATTGACAGTTGGGCGCACGTGCAAACCGCCGACCTGCTGGAGCGGGTTTATGCCGCTTACAATGAGGATGCGTTCCACAAGGTCTATCGTGCCATCTACGATTTTGCCACCATCGAGCTGAGCTCTTTCTATTTCGATATTCTGAAGGATCGTCTCTATACGGCCCCGGCGCATTCGGTCCGGCGGCGGTCTGCCCAGACCACGCTGTATCGCATCGCCGACGCGCTGGTTCGGGCCGTCGCGCCGTTGATGTGCTTCACCGCTGAAGAAGTCTGGTCCTACCTGCCGCAGGCATCTTCAAGGGAGCACAGTGTTCACCTGGCTCACTTCATTCCGGCATCAAGCCTGCGCGATGAGGTTCCGCAAGCTTACCGCAGGCGTCTTGACAACTGGCCGCGGCTGATTGCGGTGCGCGATGCCGTTCTGAAGGCGTTGGAGACGGCACGCCGGGACAACGTGATCCGCAGTCCCCTCGAGTCCAAACTCTACCTGAGCGCTGACGCCGGTCTCAGTCCTCTTCTCGAAAATTATCTTGCTGATTTACCCACCCTTCTGATTGTCTCCCAGGTTGAACTTGAGCCCTATTCCTCTGGCGGGACTGGTGAAAGCTCCTTGCCGGGGCTTAAGATAAGAATTGAACGGGCCTCGGGGGCCAAATGCGCGCGTTGCTGGAATTATTCCGACCAGGTTGGCAAAGACGAGGTTTATCCTGACGTTTGCGAGCGTTGCCTGGCCGCCTTGCATGAGATAGAAGCGGGTGCCGCGACCTAGTGTTGCGCGCGGAAAATACATTGGCCGTAGCGCCGACTTTCAGGTCGGCAAATCCCGAGCTAAAGCTCGGCTCTACAAGAGACCAGTGCCGACGGTACGGGTTACAAGACAGGCGATGAAGGCGTGTCCTGAGGAACTGGTAAATAAACGGGTCCCTATGCAAGAAAAATCTTCCGAGGCCGTGGACGCTGTTGTCATGCCTGGTGGGCTGCCCAAGCACGCGTACACCATTCAGCGCATCGCTTATGTGGTGATCGCTGTGCTAATTTTTGTGGGCGACCAGGTTACCAAGAACATCGTCAAAGATTCAATCCCGCACGGTGAGGTGATCACGGTCATTCCCGGTTTTTTCAATATCATCCACACGGAGAACAGTGGCATCGCTTTCAGCCTGTTTGCCGGCGCTTCGTCTTCGTGGAAGATGGTTTTGCTGATCGCCATTTCTATGGCTCTGCTGATCGCCGTGGTGATTGTCACCTGGAAAAGCCGGGAAATGAACTGGACCACCGGAGTGGCTCTGGCCCTGATTCTGGGCGGCGCTTCTTCCAATCTGCTGGACCGGATCCGATTCGGCCAGGTGGTGGACTTTCTCGATGTCTATTACCGAAGTTATCACTGGCCCACCTTCAATCTGGCTGACAGCGCCATTGTGGTGGGCGCGGGACTGATTATCCTCGAACTTTTCTTATCCAAATAAAGACTGATGTTGGAAAACGTGTCTCAAGACGTAGACTTGCGGGAATTTGTCGTGCCCGGCGAGGACAATGGGCGCCGGCTGGACGTCTTCCTTGCGGAACACATGCCGGATTGGAGCCGCAGCCAGTTGCAGCGTCTCATTCAGTCCGGGTTCGTTCAAGTCGGCATGCGGCCCGCCTCGAAAGCCGGCGAAAAATTAGACGCCGGTGACCGCATCACCGTCCGCGCGGAGCATCAGCCTGTCCGTGCCTTTGCCGAAAATTTGCCCCTTAAGATTGTGTACGAGGACGAAGATCTTGCGGTAGTCGATAAGGCCGCGGGCATGGCGGTTCATGTTGGAGTGGGAACAAGATCCGGAACCCTCGTCAATGCTTTGCTGTATCACCTGGGCGAAGGCCTGTCTGCTGTTGGCGGGGAGTTGCGGCCGGGAATTGTCCATCGCCTGGACAAGATGACCTCGGGCCTGATCCTGATTGCCAAGAATGACGTTGCGCACCGCGCCCTGGCCGACCAGTTTAAGTCCCGCACTGTGCACAAGCATTATCATGCGCTGGTCCACGGTCGCATGGAGCATGATCACGGCAAAATCGAGGAGGCGGTAGGCCGCGACCCTGTCCGGCGCGCGCGGATGAAAATCGGCGGAATAGGCGCGCGCGAGGCCCTCACGATGTACCAGGTAATCCGGCGTTTCCATCATTTCACCCTCGTCGATGCCGAGCCGCACACCGGCCGCACGCACCAGCTTCGTGTCCATTTCGCTTTCCTCAAGCATCCGGTCGTCGGCGATCGAATGTATGGCGCGCCCGGCAAGGTTCGCATCGGAACCCAGGAGCGGGCGAC
>JAKASH010000642.1 GCA_021828225.1 Acidobacteriota bacterium
AGCGTGCCCGGCAGCGGCAGGTTGTACTTGAAAGCGCGAATGCCGACAAAGGGCGAGCGGGATTCGTCCCGGATCGAGCCCAGCCGGACTCCCAGTCGAACCTCCTCAGCAAGGCGGAGCGTTCCGCACATGAGACCGCGATAACCACCTCCGCTAACGGTGATTTCCCCATCCGAGTTTTGAATGGAAACACTTTCCGGCTTGCCCGGCTTGATTTCAAGTCGGATGCGTGAAACTGAACTCGCGGTCGGGTGATGCGCCGCCGGGAGCGCCTGCTCGAGTTTCCTGCTGGCAAACTGCACCATGGGCGATTGAACTGAACTTTCAATCTGCACAGCACTCGCGCCCTGCAGCAGTGCTGTCGTGGCTCCAAATAAGAAGAGAATAATTAACCCATAATAGCCAAGCTTTCTACCTGGTTGCATGTTTAGCCTCTGTAGCAGTTGGAAAGGATTTGACCGCCGGTCAAAAGCGAATGAATCGGCCCCACAAAGCCCCGCATTGTAACAAAATTCAGTATGCCCGCAAGTGATATAATCCGCCGCGATGTCCGGCTTGCGGAGACGATCGTCGAAAAATCCAACAATGGGAGACGAGTGCCATGGCTCACGGAGACAAAAAGAATTGGATGCAACCGTCAGACAAACGGCTATCAGCCGGCGCAAGTTTCTGAAAGCGACGGCTGTGGCCGGCGGGCTTGCTGCTGCTCGCGTGGCAGGCGCCGCCCAAGGCGGGGGAGTTTACATCATCGCCAGTCCGTCCGGACGATTCCTTCGTAAGCGAGCCGGTCGTGCGCTGGGCGATGGACGAACTGAAGCGATCGATTGCCACGCGCGGACTTGAGGTGCCCTCCCAGGAAAGGATTGAGCAAGCGTGTGACGGCGATTTTTGCCTGCTGGTCGCGGGCGCCCCATCGCAAGAGGCACGGACAATTCTCGCCGACGCGAAAGTCTCTGTTCCGAGGCCAAAGAATCCTTGGCGATTTTGCCCGGGAAAGCGGCCGGTCGGCAGGTCCTGCTGGCCCGCGGCGCCGACGCGCGCGGCCTGGTTTACGCTCTGTTGGATCTTGCGGACCGCGTCCGCTATGCTCAGATACCTCGGCGGCATTCGATCTGCAAGCACCCATCGCTGAGCAGCCCGCAAATGTGGTTCGTTCCGCCGACTGGCGCTTTGTCAGCGGTGTGGAAGATAAGCCCTGGTACAACGACCGTTCGATGTGGCCGCCCTATCTCACCCTGTTGACCACGGCGCGATTCAACCGCTCCACCCTCAGCTTCGGGCTTGGCTACGATTATCCCCAGCCGGTTAAAGACGCTTACTTCTACTTTGCTTACCCGTTTCTCATTTCCGTGCCCGGATACACCGTGGGCGCGGTTGGCCTTCCGGACGCCGAGCGCGAACACAACCTGGAGATGCTGCAGTACATCAGCGGTGAGGCAGCGAGCCGCGGGCTGGATTTCCAGTTGGGCCTTTGGACGCATGCCTACCGGTGGCCGAAGGGCTCTGATGCCAACTACACCATCGAGGACCTCACGCCACAGACACACGCGCCCTATTGCCGCGACGCACTCTACGCCGTGCTGCAAGCCTGCCCCGGCATCAACGGAGTCGCGCTGCACGTCCATGGAGAAAGCGGCATTCCTGAAATGGACTTCGCATTCTGGCAGACGCTTCTTGAAGGTGTTGTGAGAACGGGCCGACGGATTGAGATCAATCTGCACGCGAAAGGCATGAGCGACAGGATGATCGATATCGCCCTGGCCACAGGGCTGCCGGTCACCATTTCGCGCAAGTACTGGGCCGAACACTGCGGCTTGCCGTATCAGCCTGCATCGATCCGCAAGAGGGAAATGCCGCCACTCCATCCTGAAAAGAAAGGATTTTTTGATCTCAGCTCGGGAGCAAGAAGGTTTTCCGCTACAGCTATGGCGATCTGCTCAGGCACGACCGCCGCTACGGGATCATTTTCCGCATCTGGTCCGGAACCCAGCGGTGCCTGCTGTGGGGCGACCCGGTGATGGCCGACGACGACGCACAGGCATGGAGCTTCTGCGGCAGCCTGGGCATCGACCTGTTTGAGCCGCTCTCTTTCAAAGGGCGGCACGGCTCGGGATTGCCCGGCGGCCGGTGCGCTTACGAAGGGACTTCGCTGAAGCCGCGACATGACTGGGAAAAGTTCGAGTATTCCTACCGCATCTGGGGCCGCAACCTCTACAATCCGAAAACGGACCCCGAGGGCTGGCAGTTCCACGCCGTCATACCAGCAGCGTACACGCAATTCCCTTTCGCACTGCAGTATTTCTTTGAGCTGCATGCCAGCCCGGAGCAGGCGTGGATATTCCCCGGGTTGGGCCGCACCCTTTCACAACAACCTTACTTTGTTGTACGACAAAAGGTGTGATTGGCCTTGCTGGAATCGAAGAGTTGCAGGTGTCAGGGATTTAACCAAGGAAAGTTTTTAAAGGGAAGCCGGGGGAGCGAAGGGACGCAGGTGGAAGTCGCCGCGATCGTCGACACGCGCCGGCGCGATAAACACTCCATCCCTCAAAATGATTCGTTCTTTCGAAAGGGCTGGAACCCGGCCGCCGGGTATGACGATTCCCACCAAGTTCAGGGGATCGGCAGCGGAGAACGTGACAGTCTGGCCCGAAGGCGCCGCGTTGCGCATGGCACGCAGCGATTCCACGGCAACCGGAAGCCCGAACTGGTCGCCGGGAAAGCCGTCCACGAAGCGCCCGCCGCGCACCTCTCCGCGGTCTTCCATGCGGCGGAATACCTGGAGCAACTCGCGCCACTTCAGCGGAAAACTTTCGCGCACCGTCAGTTCTCGGAAGACCACCCCGTAACGTTCCAGCAGCGCCTTGCA
>JAKASH010000643.1 GCA_021828225.1 Acidobacteriota bacterium
ATACAGAGCGTATTAAATTCATGCGCATGGCACTCAAGAAAGGCGTCAGGGCCCCGATTCATCGGGGCCCTGACGCCTTGGGTCCGAATCCATTGAATGCGCGGCGCAAAAACGAAGCGAGGAAATTCCTGCGGATTTGTCGGCCTTGGCATAGATAAGGACACCTGTGCCGAGATCGAAAAGTCAAAAGAACAACTGCCCTTAAACCCGGACCTGCGCAATGCGTCGCATCAGATCGTTCTGCTCGGCGATGTTCGCGGCGCCGATGGTCATCGCATCCAGCACGTCAAGCGATAGCGCGTAGGAGAGAGCTTTATCCTGCCGGGTGCTCATGTCCCCTTGGCCGAGGATCTTCATTCCCACAACGCCTTTGCCGGCCTTTTTCATCTGGCGCAGGACGGCAGAGACGGTGGCCGGATCAGCGTCCATGTGCGAGCCAATCGGGTTGATCCTGGCAAGGTCGACATCCACCCAGGGCGAGGCGGCCGCGGCGCGCAAGGCACCGAGGGTGTGGCAGGAGCAGCCGTGCGCGCGGATGATCCCCTTTTCCTTCGCTTCCGAGAGCACGTCCATGGTGCGACGGTAGCGCGTGGTCCAGTCGGCCGCCGTGATGTCATGCATCAGGAGGACGTCGATGTAATCGGTCTGAAGCTCCCTGCGGAAGCGGTCGATGTCACGCCGCATACCTTGAGGATCGCGCGTGTCCGACTTGGTGAGCACCGTGACTTTTTCGCGCGGCAGCCGCTTGAGAGCCAGAGCAATGGCGGGGTGCGACCCGTAAGAGTCAGCCGAGTCAAAAAAGCGCAATCCGTGCTCATAACCGTGGACCAGAAGGTCCGCCAGGCCCTGCAGGCCGAGGCGCGTCTGTTGCGACTGGCCTCCGTAGCCCATCGTTCCCGTCCCGCAAGCAAGACGGCTGGTCTTGATGGCTGTCCGGCCGAGCGTGACCGTGTCAGCCGCGCTGAAGGTCTTTCCCGGCGCTGCAAGAAGTGCGGTCCCCGAAAGCACTCTGGATCCCAGCCACAACGCACCTGCCCCACTTGCGGCCCGAGTCAAAAACTCACGTCGTTTCATGGCACCACCTCACACCGAAGATGGAAATCGTTTTGCCTCTTCCCAAGGTTCTCTATTTCCCATGACTCTACCAACGAAAATCACTGTTTGCAAGGCGGATGTTCTTGAGAAATAGGAAGAAGCCTTAGCTTCGCGAGCCGTTTCTGTACACAGGAACCTAAATGTTTGCGCATGCGCGGTGTGACATTCGTCAGGGCATGGCTTCAGCCATGCGCAAGAAGGGCCTGGGCAGAATCCAGGCCTTCAGCCCCTGCGGCCCTCAGCGGCTAAAGCCGGTTGGAATACCGGGCATCCCAACGGCCCCGATGAATCGGGGCCCTGACGCGTTGGCTGCGAATCTACTTATTGCCCCGCGTGCAACCGAGCCCTGCTTGTCTGCTTATTCCAGGGACTCAGCCTGCTCGCTTTTCTTCGGTTGGGGAGCACGCTCTCCCAGATGTTTCTGGATGTCGGTGATGATCTGCTTGCCGTGAAAGCGGCCGTTTTCGATGAAAATTTCATTCGTGTGGCGGCCTGAGATGACCACCCCGGCAAGGTAAATGCCCGGGACGTTGCTCTCTCTCGTCTTGGCATTGCAGTCGGGGCGAGAGGTTCTGGGATCGACCTCGACGCCCATGCTGCGCAGGAAATCGAAGTCGGGATGGTATCCCGTCAAGGCAAAAACAAAATCATTTTCGATGCACGTCCGTTCACCCTGGGCGGTTTCTATCCAGACCGCATCCGGCGTGATCTCTTTGACCGTCGCTTCCATGAAAGCCCGGATCGATCCTTCTTTGATACGGTTTTCGATGTCCGGCCGAATCCAGTACTTGATGTGGCGGCTCAGCTCGGGCTCCCAGTGAATGAGGGTTACTTCGGCGCCATGCCGGAAGAGGTCGAGAGCCGCAATGGCCGCTGAGTTCGATCCGCCGATCACCGCAACTTTTCTCTGATAAAACGCGTGGGCCTCGCCGTAGTAATGCGAGACTTTCGGCAGATCTTCTCCCGGGACACCCATCAGGTTGGGAATGTCGTAGTAGCCCGTTGCGACGATCACCTTGCGCGTGCGATAGCTCTTTCCGTTTCCATCGGTCGTCCGGGTCTGAACTTCAAAATTTCCGTCGGAGCCGCCAATCGTGAGAACACGCTCCTGGTAATGGATGGGCAGGTGGTAGTATTCCGCAACGCCGCGGTAATATTCCAGCGCCTCAGCCCGGGTTGGCTTCACGTTGACGCTGGTGAAGGGGATGTCGCCGATTTCCAGCCGCTCGCGAGTAGTGAAAAACGTCATTCCAGGCGGGTAGCTGAAAAGTGAGTTGACCAGGCAGCCTTTCTCAACGACCAGCACACGGAAATTGCCGCGTGTGGCTTCAATTGCGCAAGCCAGGCCCGTGGGCCCTGCGCCTACCACCAGCACGTCCAGAACGTCTTCCATTCCGTCATCATCCTTTCTGCAAGAGGCTTGATTCTTAATGGTCAAAAAAGTTTAGATGCTCGCGGACTCATCCTCGGCACATTGCGTAGTCCCTGGACGGCACGCGCCGTCTGGACCCATGACGACTCCCCAGCCAATAAATCCAGGCCTGCATCTCGCCGCCGCTGTCCAAGGCTACTGTCGTTTCCTTGCGCTCGAACAGGTTGAACGCTGGCTTCGCCGGGTCAAAGCCTTCGAACCGATCCAGGATTTTAAAGGCCTGCGCGGGGTTCGGAAGATGATAAACTTCGCCATGAACGCAGTCCGCATCGCTCGCGCTCTCCACCGCTCCGGGATAATCGCCAAGGTCGTAAAGCCGCCCACGAACATGT
>JAKASH010000644.1 GCA_021828225.1 Acidobacteriota bacterium
GCAGGAAACTAAGTTCACGCATCGAGCGTTCCGCTTCGGCGATCGCCGCTTTCATCGCCGCAATTCGCCTTTCGGACTCTTCGAGCGGACGCTCCAGCGCCTCGCGTTCCTCGGCCACGATCGCCAGCAGTTCTTCGCTCAGACGGACCAGACCCCGCTCGCCAGCAGCCAGGATGATCTGGCGTCCGGATTCCGACACAAGCTTGTTGAGCGCCTGGATAAATCTCGGCCAGTCGCGCTCGGGCCCTCGATCTTCCATCCGTTCCGCGGCGCTGACTTCGTACACCGGGCCTACAGGCCTTTTTAGGCGCTTTTCGAGCAGCGTGCTGGTGAAACGTGCCGCGGCGGCTCTTTCTTCATCCGTTGTCCGATCAGCCTTGTTCAGCACGACGATGACATCGCGCACGTTTTGCGCGACCGCCTCGACCAGCGCCAATTCTTCTCCCGCGAGCGGAGGGTCCGCGCCTACGACAACCAAGGCAGCGTCGATATGCGGGATGAAATCCTGCGTGGCGGCTGTGTTCCCGGAAAAAACCGAGCCTAAGCCCGGAGTATCCACCAGGCACATGCCCGTGGAAAGAAGAACGCCAGGAACGAAAATTTCGACGCCAGTCACGCCCTTCGTATTTTCCGGATTGTGTTCCTCGGTTACGTACTGCTTGACGTCCGAAACGTCGATCTCCTGCCAGGAACGGTCACGCCCTCTGATGCGCGCCTTCAGGCGTTCTCCGAAGCGAACCACCGTGGGCACAGCCGTCACCGGAATGAAGCCGGCCGGCAGGACGGGGGTGCCAACAAGCGCATTGATGAGCGTTGACTTGCCGCGCTTGAACTGCCCCACGCAGGCCACATAGAAGCGGCCTTCGGATACCCGGGCAGCGAGATCCCTGGCTTCGTCGGCGACGCGGCTCGTACCCAGTTCCTCTCCGATCATCGCCAGACGGAGGATACGGGCCGCACCGTCTCCGTCACTCGTGGCTGCGGTTGTCGTCAGGACAGAAGTTTCCGATATCTCAGTCGCGCGTGCCAGCTTATGCTCCTCACCAGTCGTCATCCGGATCTCCGACAATTGGGAAAAGGCTTCGGGCCCGACGCGAATTGGGTCACTCGCCACAGGAGAAGCCTCACCAATTTCCGGGGTTTTCCAAACGAGGAAGGCCGCTAAACACGCCAACGCTCCCGGAAATAACCCCGAGTCAGGAGTCATCTTCCCCGGTAGGGGCGGTTAACGGCGAACTCCAACGCCTGCTTAAATTATCCAACCGCAGCCTCTATCCAGTCAATTCACCTCGGAAACAAGATTGTCGAAAGCAATTGAAGGACAGCCGCAACCATTAGCGCGGGCCAGGTTGGACGTCCTTGTGGCCGAAGAGCAGGTTCAGTGAGAGCCCGGGCGCATCGCGCTCTTCTTCGTTGATCAAATCGCGGCGCAATCCGCTCTGTTTCAAAGCAAATCGCTTCATATCTTCCGCCAGCCTCGCTAGGCGGGCTGAAAGAACGCTCCGGCTCCGCTCAACGGCCTCACCTCCCTGTACGTGGCCTTGGAACAGCGTGAAGTGAGACACGCACAGGTCTGGAGTCTCTGCGGAACTCCCGACGCTGGGGGTGAGTCTCCCGAGAGCTGCGTCGAGGGATTTCCCGGCCACACCACACGCCGGACAGGTTTTGGTTGATTGGGAGCAGGTACGAGCTTCCTCTTCGGGTGATCCGAGTTGCAGGGAAAGCGATTCGAGCAAGCTGGGAAGCGCGATAGCAATCCCCACCGGAGAAGCCAGCTGGCCGTATTGCCATCCGTGAAATGCACAGAATCCGCCTTGCTCGGTGAACGCGCGCTGAACTTTTTCATCGACGGTGATCTCGTATTGAAATTTAGAAAAGAACTGAAACACGGCGCGATCGATCTCCTCGCAAATGATGCACGGGCGAACCGATACGGCCGACGTGGGGATGGTCGGCGGCATTTCGCATTCCTGGATGGTCTGCGGTGCGCCGGATTCCAACGAGGCCAGTCGGGAAACCAGTGGTTCGGCTCTTTCGGCTGGAAATGCGGCTAGTAGGGTCTCGGTCCGCTGAGACATATGCCGAATAAAATCCTGCCACCGGTCGACAGCGAGATACTCAATGAGCGCGGCTTCCAGTTCAGGCAGATGCGACTCGGCTAGTGCAACCATATTGCCACTCATCTTTGCTTCGAGCGCGCGCCGGGCGGACAGTGCCAAGATCGAGTGAGGTTCGGGAATTTCTTTTGTTACTTGTTCACGCACGTAACGAGCGATCTCATCCAGCACCGGGGCCGCGACCATGTCGGTTTTGTTCAAAACCAGGAAAATCTGTCGGCCCAGTTCCGAGGTGCGGCGCAGCAGACCCATTTCCTCGCTCGATAGGGGCGCCTCGACGCTGGTGACGAACAGAATCGCATCCGCCTGCGGAAGAAACGACTCCGTGGTTTTCGTATTTGCCGCGATCGCCGACCCCAACCCGGGTGTATCCACGAGAAACAGCCCCTTGCGCAACGACTCTGCCGGCAATTGCACTTCGGCAATCTCGATTCCCAGCCGGTTTCCAGGATTTCCTGACTCGCTGATATGGCGGGCAAGTTCCCCGATCTCGATTTCCCTCGCCGTATAGCGGTCGCGAAAACGAAGAAGAACGCGCTCGCGGCTGCCGTAGCACAGACAGGTGATAACGGACGTTGCTGGCAGAATACCAGTCGGAAGCCGGTCGGCCCCGGCAATAGCGTTCATCAGGGTCGTCTTCCCGCGATTGAAATGCCCAACCACGGTGACGTAGAAACGATCGCTCGCCAGCCGGTTCAGGAGTTCCCGGCATTCATGTTCGAGGTCTTGCATCTCGGC
>JAKASH010000645.1 GCA_021828225.1 Acidobacteriota bacterium
GGAGAATATGAGCGCGAGAAGTGCAGCGGAGGAGGTACGCGCCGTACTAGGACGAATTAACGACGCGTGGACAAGGGGTCGGGCTGAAGATATCCCGCACGCAATGCAGGATTGCTTCGCGAAAGACGCGATAATCAAGGGGCCGGACTTCAGAACCGCCGGCGAGGGTAAGGACACCTGCATTAAGAGCTATCAGGAATTTGTGAAAGCCGCGAGTCTGCGTGAGTGGCTGTCTTCGGACCCTGACATCGACGTGTTCGGAGATACGGCTGTTGCCACGTATTCGTGGGAGTTAAGATACGAAATGCACGGGCAAGAGCAGCGCGATTCTGGGCGCGACGTGTTCGTCTTCACTCGCAAGGATGGAAAGTGGCTGGCGTCTTGGCGGGCGCTGTTAATGGCATGAAAGCTGTAATCAGAAAAGCTGCCCGGCAGTGTTGACTGTTGACATGTTTATCAAAGAGAGGGTACATCGTGAGCGATCTGCAATATCCCATTGGCAAGTTCCAGCTTCCTGAGAAAATCTCGGACTATGACAGGCAGACGTTCATCGGCCAGATTGAAGAAACGCCGGCGAAGTTGCGTTCGGCGGTGGCGGGCCTTTCTGAAGCACAGCTCGACACGCCCTATCGCGAGGGTGGATGGACGGTGCGGCAGGTGGTGCATCATCTGGCGGACAGCCACATGAACGCCTTTGTCCGCTTCAAGCTGGCCATGACGGAGGACCAGCCCGCGGTCAAGACCTATGAACAGCAGCTCTGGGCGGAACTTGCTGACGCGAAGGTTGCGCCGGTTGAGACGTCGCTCGCGCTGCTTGAATCGTTGCACAAACGCTTTGTTATACTGCTCAGGTCCATGAGTGCTGCCGATTTTGGGCGAACCATGAATCACCCGGAGCAAGGCATCGTCAACCTTGACCGATACTTGAGCCAGTATGCGTGGCACGGCCGCCACCACGTCGCGCACATCACTTCGCTGCGCGAGCGCATGGGCTGGAACAAATGAAGCCGGCGCTTTGAGCGATTCAGCCGATGATTGGAACGGCGCGGCGCCGCAAGTTCTCGAATTTATCTAAAAGGAGGAATCATGCCAGTTCGCAAGGCTGAAGCACAATGGAACGGAACTCTTCTTGAGGGCAACGGGCACATGAAGATGGCCACAGGCGCCTATGATGGGCCCTTTACGTTCAAATCGCGAATGGAGAATGGCGAAGGCACGAATCCCGAGGAACTGATTGCGGCCGCTCATGCAGGCTGCTTCTCGATGGCCTTTTCGGCAGGGCTGGGCAAAGCCGGCTTCGCGCCGAAGCGCGTTCACACAACCGCCTCGGTGCACTTTGACAAAGTGGATGCCGGTTTCGCCATCACCAGCATCGACCTTGAAACGGAGGCGGAGATTCCGGGCATTGACCAAGCCACGTTCCAGGAACTGGCAGAAGGCGCCAAGAAAGGCTGCCCGGTTTCCAAAGCACTGGCCGGCACCACCATCAACCTGAAGGCGAAGCTGATCAAGTAACCGCAGGTTCGGCCGCCGCGGCGCACCGATGATGAGAAAGAGCATCCGAGTGCGCGGTTGACGGCTGAGCTTCACCCAGAGAGACTGAACCCATGCCAGGAATGATGCGAGGGGCCTTGCTGTGGGCTTCTCAGAACCGCTGGTTGCGCGAGCGTGCGACTCGGTACGGGTTTGTTCGGCGCAGCGTGTCGCGCTTTATGCCCGGCGAGGAAATCACAGACGCACTCGCCGCCGCGCGCAAACTCGAAGATCAGGGTTTGGGGACGGCGCTCACGCATTTAGGGGAAAATGTCTCGACTGCCGCAGAGGCTGAATCCGTCACCCGGCACTATCTTGAGGCTCTCGACCAGGTGCGCACCGCGAGCCTGCACACGGAGCCTTCCGTCAAGCTGACACACCTCGGGCTGGATTTGAGTCACGAGCTTTGCCAGGCGAATGTGGAGAAGATTATTCAAGCGGTGGGCGACGGGTCGATCGTCTGGATTGACATGGAATCGAGTCCCTACGTGGACGCTACTCTCGACCTCTACCGCCGCCTTCGCCAGACTTATTCCAACGTCGGCGTCTGCCTGCAAGCCTATCTTTTCCGGACTGCGGGTGACCTGGCATCCCTGATCGCGCTGGGCCCGGCGATCCGGCTGGTGAAAGGCGCGTATCTTGAACCGCCCAGCCTGGCCTTCTCTCGCAAAGAGGATGTGGACGAAAACTTCTTCACTCTCGCTCAGAAACTTTTGAGCGCGGAAGCTCGAAAGGCGGGGGTCCGAGCAGCCATTGCCACGCATGACCGCAAGCTGATCCACCGGGTCGAGGAACTGGCGCGCTCGGACGGTTTAACGCGTGGCGACTTTCAGTTTCAGATGTTGTATGGAATCCAATCGGCGGAGCAGCTTAGACTGGCCAGGAACGGTTGGCGGTCGGGAGTGCTCATCTCCTACGGGACGTTCTGGTTTCCGTGGTACATGCGTCGGCTTGCCGAGAGGCCCGCGAACGTCACGTTTGTCATCAAGAATCTATTGGGAGGATAAAGGCTGCGCTTCGGGACGAATCGCCCGGCGCACTTGCTATGGAAAGCAAGGAACGGAAAACAGTTGGAATTCTCGCTGTGCAAGGTGACTTCGCCATGCACGCGCGGATGCTGGGTTTGATCGGCGTGCCGTGGAAGCTGGTCAAGCATGTCGAGGATTTTGCCGATGTCGATGCGCTGATTTTGCCTGGAGGCGAGACTACTACCATGCTGAAATTTCTCGCCGAACATAAAATCGATGAGGCCATCAGGAATTTCGCAAAAGAGAACAAACCTGTTTTCGGAACGTGTGCCGGCGCCATTCTGATGGCGAAG
>JAKASH010000646.1 GCA_021828225.1 Acidobacteriota bacterium
CGTTCGCGCCTTGCGTTCGGCAAGGGCGATTTTCCGTAACAGTTCCGCTTTCCGCCGTTCGTCGGGCGAAAGTTTTGGCGCTTCCTTTTTTGCTCGCTGCCGCGTGGCCCATGAGCGCAGCATCTTGAAAGCATCGGTGTGCCGCTGCATGTCCAGGCAGTAGAGGACGTAGTGTCGAAGGTGGGCCTGGATTTCGAGATGCGAGTTCAAACTGACCTCGCATCTCTCCAATCCCTCAATCAGTCCGGCAAGCCGCGCCCGCTCGACCGCGAAAGGCTTCTCGCCCTGTCGCGGAATGCCGATAACCGGAGCTTTCTTGCCCGCCAGCTTTTGGAGAGTCGTAAGTGTGATTTCCATTAGGCGGCGCTCCTTTCCGGCACGGGGTGCGCGATTTCGTAGCAGGAATCACAAAGGTCGGAATCGGCGGATGGAAGTTTCGGACGATTCTCAAGCTCGTCCCCGCAGCCGTTGCATTTCGTCCGCATGGCGCTTGCTACCAGGTCGTCAAACTCCGGCTTGAAGGCGTAAAGCAATCGAAGCGCGTACCCCAACCCTTCCGCCTTCTGCCACAGCGCGTGCGCCGCGTCGGGATTCGACTCGCGCACAGCCTTGCGATTCCACGTTTCGATTTGCCCCTCGACGTGGCAAAGAAGATTCTCGTAAATGAATCTGTTGAACCTCGGCCTTGAACTCTCAGTCCCGTCATTGCGGGACGCCCCGCCTGGTGTGCCGAGCATGTTCGACAGTTCGGAGGTGAAAGTCCTCTACCCAACCTGATGGAGGTGAAGGGTTAGCGAAGCGCAAGGGCGACGTCGCGAGGCGGGGTCCGAAGGAAGCGTGGAGCAAAAGTGCGGGCCGATGTACAAGAACCGGATTGGAGGCGTGAGCGCCGGGCGAGCGGGCCAGTAACCGCGAAGCCCATTTCCATCAAGGGCGCGGAGCGTAAATCCGGCGGCGATGCACGGAAGGCGGTCGAACTTACCTCGGGAGATCTGCTTCGTGTCACGAATCCGTGACTGAGGGTGGCGCAAGCCATCCTGACCGCGAAGCAGAAGTCAGCAGAGGGCATAGTACCCGTCGAAGGGATGGGGAAGGCCCGAACGGAAGGCAAGGGCAAGTAAGCGACGCAACTCATGAGCGACCCGTGGCCGAAAATCCAGATGGAACTGGCCTTCTCGCCGGAGCCGAAGGGTGAAGCCTCGAAGCCCGGAGGAGAAGGGACTGAATCGCTCGCGGCGAAGCATCCGGCTGAAAGCCCGGCGGCAACTGAGACGCTAATGGAGGAGGTGGTCGAGCAAGAAAACCTTAAGGAAGCGTTGCGACGGGTCAAGGCTAACAAAGGAAGTCCTGGCGTGGACGGTATGACCGTTCATCAGTTGCCGGGATACCTGAAAGAGCATTGGCCAATCATCCGGGAACAGTTGCTGAGCGGGACTTACAAACCGCAGCCGGTGAAGCGGGTGGAAATCCCGAAGCCGGACGGAGGGATGAGGAAGCTGGGCATTCCGACGGTGCTGGATCGATGGATCCAGCAGGCGGTGATGCAGGTTCTACAGAGGCGCTGGGACCGGGCGTTCTCCGAACAGAGCTACGGTTTCCGTCCCTATCGCTCGGCGCATCAGGCGGTGGCCCAGGCACAGCAGTATATCGCCGCAGGCTACGGCTGGTGCGTTGATCTCGACCTGGAGAAATTCTTCGATCGAGTCAACCACGACAAACTGATGGGTCAGGTGGCGAAGCGGGTAACGGACAAACGGCTACTGAAGCTCATCCGGGCATTTCTGAATGCTGGGGTGATGGAGAACGGATTGGTGAGTTCGGTGGATGAGGGTACGCCGCAAGGCGGGCCGTTGTCCCCTCTGCTGTCAAACCTCGTACTCGACGAACTGGACCGGGAGTTGGAGCGGCGCGGTCATCGCTTCGTGCGGTATGCGGACGACTGCAACATTTACGTGCGCAGCCAACGGGCGGGACAGCGGGTGATGGAGAGCGTCACGCGCTTCATCACGCGGAAGCTCAAGCTCAAGGTAAACCAGGAGAAGAGCGCGGTGGCACGACCGGCGGAGCGGAAGTTTCTGGGCTTCAGCTTTATCGGGGATTCAGAGCCACGGCGAAGAATTGCGCCGAAGGCGCTGACACGATTTAAGCAGCGAGTCCGGGAACTGACGCAGCGGACGCGGGGTGTCAGTCTGGAACAGATGCTTCAGCCCTTAAGCAATTATCTGATCGGATGGCGAGCCTACTTCGGGTTTTGCCAGACGCCCTCGCAGCTCGAAGGTCTGGACTCGTGGATCCGGCGCCGGCTGCGGTCGGTGCTGTGGACGCAGTGGAAGCGGCGCAGGAGGCGCGTGGCGGAGCTACGCCGGCGTGGTGTGGGTCTTGATTGGGCGGTGAAGACTGCCTGCAGCGCCCACGGCCCGTGGCGTCTCAGCCACAACCCAACCATCTGCCAAGCCCTGCCCAACGCCTACTTTGATGCGCTCGGTCTGCCCCGCTTGGCGACTTGGCTGCTGCTTAATCCACCGAACCGCCGTGTACGGACCCGTACGCACGGTGGTGTGGCAGGGGTGGGCGGGTGACCGCTCCCCCTATGCCGCTTGATGGCCGCATGGCCGCTCGTTGGTTCCTCTGACTGCCTCGATTTGATTTCCTCGGTCACGGTTTGTTCTCCTTTTCTGCCCCGGTTCTCGCGGGGCACCCGAGAGCGAGTGGGGCCTGCTCGCCAGGCCAAGGGCTGCTTTTTTGGAGGGGCCGGAAAATCGCGGTTTAATTTTTCGGAGGAACCAAAACCCGGAGGGTCACGCGCCAGCGTGAAAGCAGAAGCCCGCCGCGCCGCCAGCG
>JAKASH010000647.1 GCA_021828225.1 Acidobacteriota bacterium
GGCGCCAGGGTTGCCCGAAGCGTGAAAGAAGAGAGAGTTGCTCTAATTTCGAACACTTTTCTCTAATTGATTAATATTATTTTGCGCATTTTTTTGTATCTTGACAGTGGCTTGATGTCCCAACGTCGTGCGCCTTTGTAGATCATTGAAGGACCCCCCGGAGGGAATGAACCGCGGCCAGGTTCACTGAGGGCGGTCGGAAATAACTTCGATCCAGATCATTTTTCTACGGCAGGAGGGACCTTTCCACGAATCAGCCAAGAATTCCCAATCTTCTCGATGCTGGCGTCGCGAAGCCATGTCGCATGGTCGAGGCGGGCCGCGCCAGCCCCTGCCACCGCAACGCGGCTTTGCGCCGAACCCAGAATGACGGGTGAGAGAAACCAGCAAACCCGGTCCACAAGCTGCTGATCAAAGAAGCTTCCCAGCACTTCGCCGCCACCCTCAACCAGCAGGCTGATAATCTCCTCTTTGGCCAGACGTGCAAGCAAGGGCTTCAGCGGAACCTGCTTGCCCTCGAAAGTCATCACCTTGACGCCAGCGCGTTCGAGGCGCGCCTTCTTTGTGGCACTCGCCTGTGTGGCGCACGCGACAATGCATTTTCCTGACTTCACCACCTGGCATTGGGATGGTATGCGCAAGCGGGAATCGAGAACAATCCTCCAGGGCTCTGCGGAGCCGGAGTCTCGCGGGCCAAGGTGCGGATTGTCGCTGAGAACGGTGTTGATTCCGACAAGCACGGCCTGGTGCTCTGCTCGCAGAAGCCTCGCGCGCTGGCGCGCTTCCGCATCCGTGATCCACTTCGACTGCCCGGTTCGCGTTGCAATTTTCCCGTCCAGGCTTGTGGCCACTTTGGCAGTTACGAAGGGCAAGCCGGTGGCCTGGAACTTCAAATACATTTCGTTCAGCGTGGCTGCCTCGGGCGAACAGATACCGCCATGGACAATTAACCCGTGACTGCGAAGCAGTCCTGCACCCTTGCTGGCGACAAGCGGGTTGGGATCTTTCAGGGCGTAGTAAACCTCGCGGATTCCTGCCCTCAGGATGGCATCCGTGCAGGGTGGGGTACGGCCGTGATGACAACAAGGTTCGAGCGAGACGTAGAGAGCGGCGCCGAGCGCCCGCCGACCGGCATCCATCAAGGCCTCAACCTCTGCATGATTCGTACCGGCTCCGTGATGGAATCCTTTCCCCACAACACGCCCGTCGCGAACAATGACACAGCCGACCCATGGATTCGGGTAGGGCAGAACGGGGCTTTGGCGCGCGAGATCCAGTGCCATGCGCATGTAGTATTCGGGCGGGCGGCCTGGGGTCTGCTTACGCAATCACTGCACCTTGCTCAGGAGGTGTCCGAGTTTGTCCTTCTTGACCTTCAGGTACGCATGGTTGGTTTTGGTCGGCGAGATTTCAAGAGGGACACGCCGGAGGATGCTGAGTCCATAGCGCCTGATCCCCGAGACCTTTTCCGGGTTGTTGGTTAGCAGGTGAATCTTGCGGACGCCTAGATCTGCCAGGATTTGCGCGCCCACCGAGTAATCCCTCATGTCAGCGGGCAATCCCAGGCGTTCGTTTGCCTGCACGGTATCCAGCCCTTTGTCCTGAAGAGCGTAGGCGCGAATCTTGTTCGCGAGGCCGATACCGCGTCCTTCCTGGCTGAGATAGACGATGACCCCTTCACCTTTTTCGCCGATCTTTTTCATCGCAGTCGCGAGCTGCTCGCGACAGTCGCACCGGATCGAGTAAAGGGTGTCGCCCGTCAGGCATTGTGAATGAACCCGGACCAGCACGGGGTGATCCGGAGAGACTTTCCCCATCACCAGCGCCAGATGTTCACGGTTCTGCGACGGGCACTCGTAAACATGGGCGGTGAAACTACCGAATTCTGTCGGCAAATGGGCGCTGGCCACCCTCACCACCAGCTTTTCCCGGTAACGGCGGTACTCAATGAGTTGCTCAATATTGAGGACTTTCAGGCGGTGCTTGCGGGCCACTTTTTCAATGCCGGCTGCTTGCGCGGCTTTGCCATTTCCATCCAAGATTTCGCACATGACAGCGACCGGTTTCAATCCGGCCATGCGCACGAGGTCCACTGAAGCTTCAGTATGTCCCGATCTTGCCAGAACCCCGCCCGCGCGGGCCCGCACAGGGAAAATGTGGCCAGGTCGTACAAAATCGTATGACTGGGCACGCGGAGATGAAAGGAGGCGAACGGTGGTTGCGCGATCCGGGGCCGAAATTCCCGTGGTGGTCCCTTTGCGCGCATCAACGGAGACGGTGAAATCGCAGCCAAAAGTCGTTGAGTTGTCATCTGCTCCTACCATCGGGGGCAGACCCAGCTTCAACGCCCGATCTCGTGTTAAGCCGACGCAGATAAGTCCTCCACCCTCCTTGATCATTGTGTTGATATGCGTGGCAGATACCTTCTCTGCGGCCATTACAAAATCGCCTTCGTTTTCGCGGTCCAGGCTATCGCGTACAATAACGAGCCGGCCGGCACGGATTTCCCGCAGTGCTTCTTCGACTGTAGCTGATTGCGACATAGGTTTCCTCTAACTTTTGACGCTGCCAAGAGTGGCCTGTAAAGACAGGGCCGTCTGAGCAGCTTCAATTCCCTTGTTGAATTTGTTGTTTCCTGCACGACGCAAAGCGTCGCGCCGGTTGTAAGTTGCAAGAACTTCAAAAATGATCGGTACATCATGCCGGAGAGACACCTCCATGATTCCCCTGGCGCATTCATTCACCACCAGTTCAAAGTGGTAGGTGTCGCCTCGGATCACGGCTCCCAGAGCAATCAGCACGTCGTAGCGCTTCTTCGATACCAGCCTTTGA
>JAKASH010000648.1 GCA_021828225.1 Acidobacteriota bacterium
GGGGAATTTACGAGGTATGACCACTCATCAATTTTCGAATTTGCTCCGCAGCCAAAGTCGTCCTGGCCCAATGCCTCACATGGAAGATTTGAACCGTGCCCGTCGAGGGCGTCCTTTGCCGGACCGAATAGTACACCTTATACTTCCGGTTGCGCTTTCCGTAGAGCAATAACCGAACCTCCTGTCCAACCTCTTGGGATTCATCTGCGATGGGGCAGCGGTGGGGCATGTCTTCGAGCGTTCGAATAGCGGCGATGATGCCGTTGAACCAATCCTCCGCCTGCTCGAAGCTGCCGTGCTCCATGATGTAGTGCGCGATTTCGTCCAGGTCGTTGAAAGCTCGCGGAGAAATCTCAACGTGAAAAGCCATGACGTTTCCGAAGCCGCCGCTCGGCTTGCTTGAGCGGAATTCCCTTGCCGCGCTCGAACTGTTCGATGCCTTGGCGGATTGCCGCCACGGTCTCAGCACGTTCCAATCGGTCGAGCAGCGCCTGGTAGCTCTGGGCATCCTGGACGATGACTTCAGCCCGGCCGTTGACCGTGAGGACCATAGGAGTTTTGTTTTCCTTGAGCCGGCCAACGTAATCCTTGAGGTTACGCTGAAACTCGGTTACGGAACGAACTTGGCGAAGGTCGATCATAACGCGCTCCATACCGTAGCACCTTTTAAGCATACAATTACATGTTTCAGGCGTCGCTGTCAACTCGCCTAAACGCCTGCTATTGCCCCAGTTTGAATGGCCAGCCTCAATGGTCTGATTCGAAGTTGATCATGCCCATTACAATCTTCCAGGTATCTCCTTGCCGTACCAACGTGCTGTCCCAATACCCGTGCAGATGGGTTGTGCCCTTCAATGTTCCTGACCAGGTGCCCCAGGCCAATATCACATCGTTGCTGATAACCTGAACTTGGTCGATCCGATCCGGGTCTTCCTGCCAGTCTTTGTTGCCCAACTTAGCGGCGTAGCCTTCTGTGATGGCTGCGCGACCATTCACTGTGCCTCGCGTCGTTACTCTCGTCGCATCCTCGGCGTAGATCGCCGCTGCCGCCGCCGCATCTTTGTTGCGAAAAGCCTCGTTGAGTGCCTCAAATGGTCTTCTCGACTATCTGGTGGGCTTCGTGTTCTGTCAGTTGAGTTTGCGCGGCAATTGCGAGGGGCGACGCAACTACCAGCGCGATAGCCAATGCGATTGGGGTAATCTTCACATTGTCCTCCCTGTTTTGGGTAGTATTCGAGCAGCTGCAGTAACACGAACTGCATCAGCATAGCACAGGACCAAGCTTCACCCACCAACAGTAGGCCCTTCCGCGACGCCCCGCGGTCTACAAAGTGAAAAATTCAAGGTGAGGGACTACCAAACGCCTAAATGACAAGTGATCTGCGAAATCCATCCGACCAAAGCAAAATCCTTGTAGCTGCTTCACTGATAGGTTCTGCTAACCTATTGAAAGCGCAGCTCATAACAGCCGTTTGACGGGAATAATCGAGCACACTAACATGACTCCATGCCTGAGACTCTCAGGTCCGACGAGGCTCACCGCGAAACGGTGGTAGAGGTCAAAACGAACGGTCGGGCGGTGGAGTGCATCCTTGGTGGCGGGCGTTCCGTGCTCGTGTCCGGGCTTCTTTATGGCTCAATCTTTCCAGGGGACACGATTGAGTTTACGTTACCAAGTGATGGTTGCGACATCGGAACCGAAATCCTTGTTCGCAGAGCTCCGAACTCGAAAGTGAGGGCTGTATATCTGGCCCCGATCAGCTATGTGACGAAACCAAAAGAAGACAGGCGGGGCCGGCTTTACTCGCTGACGGAGGTCCGCGGAAGCCCAGTTGGGATTTCCGCTGTGCGGCTGAATTGCGATGTCATTCGCGACTACTTCTATGCCCAGCGGGACGTCCGGCGCCGTCAGGGACAATTCAACTTCTATGAAGTCCTCAAGACGACTGCGAATGTGTCACTTGCAGAGCTGCGGCTTTCTTACAAGCTTCGTGACTTGGAATTGAGGGCGACACACGCGGACCCACGTGAACTCAAGGCGATCGAGCGGGCCTTCAACATCCTGGCCGAGCCGGATTTGCGGGCCTGTTATGATGCCATCTTGAAAGACCCAGACGCGCCCGTGCGCTTTCCCTATGGCGGGTTTGGATCGCTGCTGGGTGAAGGTGAGCGGTCGCGTGATGGGAAAACATTCTTGGTCCGCCGAATTCTTGCTTTTTCGCCTGACCGCTGCGAGCGTAGCTTTGACACGCCGCTGCGCAATTTTCATTTCTACACTGATCGCGCCATATACCGTGACGCAAGACGCAGGCTTGAGGTTTTGGTGGATCAGGCCACAATGCCCCTCTTGTGGGATCCCACCTGGAATCAATGGAAACATCTGCTTGACGCGAAGGTGAGCGTTCAAGCGACATTTCTCAAGTCTGGTGTGTATCAATTGAAGGATGGGGAATGGAATTTTCTGAGTTGGGAGAAAGCACTGCCCAGCCGCATCAAAGTGACGCTACCGATTGACATCAACGAGCGAATCGAGGCCGCACGCCGCCGGCATCACATTTTCGGCCAACACGCCGACTTCTTCGACCGCTTGCGCGCCCGCATCGAGCGTGAGCCCGTCGCGAAATCGGAGATCGAGCGGCTGTGCGGCGACGCAGGAATTCCTGGCGACTTCGACGTGGCGCAGATAACGTGGGAAGCTGATTACGATGCCTTCTATTACCGGGAGCTACTGAAGCGCGCCAGAACCGTATACTTCTTCCGAGATGAATTCATCTTTGAGCTTGAGCGAGTTATCGCGGCTGAAAGACCGGAATTGGGCCATGCCACCTACC
>JAKASH010000649.1 GCA_021828225.1 Acidobacteriota bacterium
AGGATGTGAAGGCAAGCTGGAAGTCGCCGAAGCGGCCCTGGTGTTTGAGTGCACTCAAGGTTCAATCACTGTACCTTACGCTTCCATCACCCGCATGGAGTACCGCCAGAGAGTCAGCAAAGAAATCCGCAAAATGAAGCTGAACTGGGCGGTCAAGCCGACATCTTCCCACAGCAAGCACGAGGGCTATTTTACGGTGCTCTATGCAGAGAAGGACCAGACCCGTGCCATGATTCTGAAGGTTTCAACTGAAACGATGCGCCCCTACCTGGCAGAGATCGACCTCAAAACAGGCCTCTCCATTGGCAGCGGCCAGGACTGAGGGCAACCCGGCATCGGGCTACCCGAATAGCTTTCACAAAGGAAGCAAAGCCCTCTGAATCAACTCTGAATGACTCAGGCCTCTGCGCTTGCTCGGCGCACTGTTCTGCCGAATTGCAAATTGTCTACTGTTTTGGACCTTCGTAGAAATATCCCCGGCGGGTTCGCACTTTCACCCCGTGCTTGCTGACTTTAACTTCCAGCCGGTGAAAGCCCCTTTCGGAGAGATCATTCGGCACGAAGGCAAGCAGGTACTGGCTGTGGATGTCTGATGCAATCTCGCTCAGATGAACCTGAAGCGCGTTTGAGGACCACTGCGAATAAAAAATACCGCCGGTATATCGAGCGTAGGATTGCAGGTCATTCGAAAACACTATCTCCGGAACGCCATGGATTGCAGCCTTAATCGCTCCTGTCGCCGGGGCGGTTACGCCAAATGTTCCCATGGAGGTGCTTGGAGTGTTCGGTACGCCGGGCGAGCCCGGCAGGGCGACATTGGCGTTCTCCGGGGCTGTCGGCGCGTTCATGGGTTGCTTGTCGCGGCTCAGATAAGATTTCGTCAGGCTAAGCCCCAGGCCGTAAATTTCCACCTCCTCGCTGGTCGCGCGGCGAATCACGGTGGCACTCGACGTTTCACTCCCCGCATCGTCACCGCTTGAGAACACCAGGATCACCCGCCGCTCGCCCTTGGGCCGGAGCTGAAGCAGGTTCATCGCCTGCATGAGGGCGTCGTTCAGGCGCGCCTTCGTGCCATCCTCCGTGACGGCGTGAAGCGTTTTGTCCAGGGTTGCCTCAGAACTGGAAAAGTGCTGGTCCACTCGAATCGCGGAACCAAAGGTGATTACCGCAGCCTCGCCTTTGGGTCCCAGCATCAATTGTGAAAACATCGGGGCAAGCTGCTTGATTTCATTCAGCAGCGGCCCCACGGCCTCGCTGTTCTGTATCAGGATCACAGCGGCGACCTTATTCGGCTCCCGTGTAAACTCGGTAATCTGCTGCGGCCTGCCGTTATCAAGAATCTCGAAATCGTTCTTCTCCAGATTGTAAACAAAGTTCCCGGTCACCTTATTGGTGACAGTGACAGGCGCCGTAACCAGATTCGATTGGATTCGGATTCCCGGCTGCGTCGCGACATCGTCGGGGCCGCCGGTATTGTGAGGTGCGTCGGAAGATTGAGGGCCGGCAGCCGTCTTTCCGGCGCCCGTCTGCGCTAGAGCGAGCGAGGCGCTCACAAAGAAGACGGCGAACACGCTGATCAAGCGAGAGTTAATTCCGCACTGATGGCTTCGTCGTTTCGCAGACATCCGTTTTCCGTCCTTACTATTATGATGTACTTGACTGCGAGAGGGTTACACCTCTCTTTAACTGCTTTGCCGCCCCCCGGAAGGCAGAACAACTCACCCTGCCGACCGTTGCCGCAGGGCTTCGTAAAGTACGATGCCCGTTGCCACTGAAACGTTCAGAGACTCCACCGGACCTCGCAAAGGAATCCGGGCAAGCTGGTCGCAAGCTTCGCGGATCAGGCGGTGCAGGCCGCGGCCCTCACCGCCCATCACCAGCGCGCAGGGGACCTTGTAGTCCAGATCCAGGTACGACTTCTCAGCCCCCGCTTCCAGTCCGTAAACCCACAGCCCTTGCTCCTTGATTTCCACAAGGCTTCGGACAAGATTCTTGACCCGTGCGATCCGGGCATGCTCCAGTGCCCCGGCGGCAGTGCGCGCCACCGCGGGCGACAATCCCGCCGCTCGCCGCTCGCCCACCACAACGCCGCTCGCTCCCGCTCCCACCGCCGTCCGCACAATCGCGCCCAGATTGGCGGGATCTTCCACGCCATCCAGCACCAGCAACAGCGCCGGACTCTGGCACTGGATCAGGGTGTCAAGGTCGTCGTATTTTTTGGCTGAACACACGGCAACCACGTCCTGGTGATAGCCGGTTTGCGCCAGGCGTTCCAGTGCCGGACGCGGCGCAAAGCGGACCGGAATTCCGTGGGACCGGCACTCGTCGAGGATCTCCTGCATGCGCTTGCCCGCAGCGCCCTCCCGTACCAGGACGTGATCGATCGGCCGCGAGCCGAGCGCTTCCTTAACGGCGTTAATGCCGTACAACACATCCAGGGAATGCGAATCGCGCGCTTTGTTCATGAATCGATGGTTATTCCTCAAAATCTTCCATAGGCTAGCCAATTTGCCTGCCGGACGGATGGAACCATGCCGTGCTCAGCCGCACAGGAACAAGTGGGCGTTGTTTGAGAACTCACGGAGACGGTCCGCCACGTTCTTGATGGGCCGCGCCAGCTTCAATCGGGCTCCCTGCTCAAAAATCGGAACCAACTTCTCAAGCTCGGGACCGGAATCGGCCGCCGTCAAAGCCACGCGCACGGGATGAAACAACTCCTTCCCTTTCTTGCCGGTCTCTTTCTGGACCTCCTTGAGGATCTCTCGAAAGCGCGGATAGGTCAGGTCTTGTTCCTCAATGATCTTGGAAGTCACGCGCCTCAGGACCTGGC
>JAKASH010000650.1 GCA_021828225.1 Acidobacteriota bacterium
CTATACCGTCACGCCGTTGCTGGCTCCGGAGAGCGCATCCGAGGGCGCCCTGCCCATTGATGTCACACCCTTGATTGATTTAAAGCGGCGCCGGATGGTGGTCTACGAAAACCTTCAGGACCTGGAATTCGAATACAAAGCCGGAAAAGTCTCTAAGGAAGATTATCAGTCCTTGCGGGAAAATCACCTGGCTGAGGCTGCGCAACTGATGCTGGCCTCTCAGGAACAGGAAGAGATCACGGAACATGACCTGCTGATTGAGAAACAGGTTGCGGCCCGCCGGGCGCAAAAGAAGTCGGAACACCCGGACCCCTACATCTGCCCCAAATGCGAATTCGAAAACCCCTTGCCCGTGAAATTTTGCGGTAACTGTGGCGCAGAGATCCCCCAGCGGGCTCGTAAAGGCAAGAAATAGAGTGCGCCAGGTTTCGGTGATATAAAAGCAGTGCGTTACAGAGTTAAGCCGTTACACAAAGTGAAAAAAACAATTACATCCACGCTTCTGGCGTTCTTCGCAGTTTTCGCCATCGTCTTAGGTGCTCCTGCCCGTTCCATCGCAGCCCAGATTGAAGGGCAAATCTCCAACGGCACAACCCATCGCCCGGTCGTCCATCAGAAGGTGGACGTGATCAGCCCGCAAGGGGGCATGGTGATGGTGGGCGGGGGAACCACAGACGGAAGCGGGCATTTTGCTATTAACGACAGCCGGATCGACTCCAGCGGATTCTACCTCTTGCAGGCAACTTACGAAGGTGTGGACTATAACGCTCCAGTAAAATTTGGCGCCGGCGGCAATGCCACAGTCAACCTCACAGTCTACGAAGCAACCACTCAGAAGCCGGCTTTTCAAATCAGTTCTGCGCGGGTGATTGTCCGCGCGGAAGGGTCGCAGGCCCACGTTCAGGAACTTTTTGCGCTCCAGAACCCGCTTGACAAGGCGTACCGGAATGCCAAGGGAACCTTCTTTTTCCACGTTCCTTCTAAGGTTGGGCCGCCCACCGTCGCTGCCGTCGGGCTCATGAACATGCCTTTGCCTCAGAATCCTGAAAAGGGCAAATCGCCGGGCGATTTTCACATCAGCTATCCGCTCAAGCCCGGCATGAACGTGATGGTGGTGGCATACGATACGGACTACACTTCCAACGAACTCTTCCTGACTGACAGCGTCCCTTATCCGATTGAGCGCATCCAGCTTTTTGTCATTCCTTCAAGCCTTAATGTTCAGTCGAGCCTCTTTACTCCGGCCGGCCAGGATGCTCAGACCGGCGCCCAGGTGCTGCAGGCAGATGGCCTGAAAGCAGGCACCGTGCTCACTTCAGAGATCACGGGCCAGCCCGCGCCCGCCACGGCACAATCGGGCTCAGACCAGGGACAGGAGCAGGATCAGGTAAAAGTTGTTCCTGACTCGATTACGTCCGTGGGCATTCCGTTCCTGCTCTGCTTCCTGCTCGTTTTGTTGTGGGCGCTGGGCATTCGCGTGGCCAAAGAATGGCCTCGCTGGAAAGCCAAACAGACGGGCAGCCCGGTACAAAAACAGTTTCAAGCCAAGATGGACAGTCTGATAAACTCCATAGCGGACATTGACGAACTGTTTGCCGCCGGGAAAATTGCTGAAAAACAATATTGGAAGGAACGCCTGGAACTCAAGGCAAAGGCAGTAGCCATCTTGAAGGGGGGGCCTTCCACGAAATCCAAGCCTTATGCCGCCCCAGGATCACGTCAATAAACCGGTGCTGGAAGTCCGCAACGTTACGAAGTTCTTCGGTGACCTTGCTGCGCTGAAGGAGGTGTCGCTCGGCATCACCTGTGGCGAGTCGGCGCTCCTCTATGGCCCCAACGGGGCCGGCAAAACCACTCTCCTGCGGATGCTGGCCTCGCTGGCACGGCCAAGTTCCGGAGAAATTCTCTTTGACGGCCGCAACATCGAGCGGGACGGCACCCATGCCAAAGCAGCCATCGGATTTGTTTCGCACGCCACCTTTCTGTACGGCGAGCTCACGGTTCGCGAGAATTTGAAGTTCTTTGGAAGCCTTTTCGGGCTCAGCAATCTTGAAAAAAGAATTGATGTTGCGCTGGATCTGTTCGATATGCGCTCGCGCAGCCGCGTTTTTGCCCGCGACCTCTCACGCGGCCTGCAGCAGAGGACTTCACTGGCGCGGGCCTTTCTGCATGACCCGGACTTTGTGATCCTCGACGAGCCCTTCACAGGCCTCGATAGCCAGTCGGTCAAGAATCTGGAAGAGCTTCTGCTCCGGCTGCCGGAGCAGGGCAAAGCCTTGCTGTTTTCGACGCACGACTTTGACCAGGGCGCCGCATTAGCTAAGCGCCTGATCGCGTTGCGAGCCGGCCGCGTTCGCTATAACGGCCCGCTGGCCGCCGCGCCGCTCGATGATCTCGGCATTGTCCGGTCCGCTGAGCGGGTAACCGATGAGTAGCCTGAAAATCGTCTGGCACATTTTTGCCAAAGACCTTCGCGTCGAGTGGAGAAACCGCGAAACGCTCGCCTCCATGTGCGTCTTCGGCTTGCTGGTTGTGTTTCTGTTCAACTTCGCGTTTGTCAGCGCGCGCGAGGAAAATGTGCGTATGGTTCCGGCAATCCTATGGGTTGCGATTGCTTTTGCCGGCGTGCTGGGATTCAACCGCTCTTTCGCGTCGGAACGGGAGAACGCCTGCCTGGAAGGCATGACGCTGGCGCCTGTTGATCCCAGCATGATCTTCCTCGGCAAGATGCTGGCCAATCTCTTTTTCCTGGGGATCGCGGAAGTCGTCATGGCTTTCGCGGCTGCGCTCTGGTTCAACGTTTCCTTCCTGCCGGCGCTCGGTGAACTG
>JAKASH010000014.1 GCA_021828225.1 Acidobacteriota bacterium
TGCGCTCTTTTCCGACCTTTAACGCGGCAGCTGGCGACCCAGTAACGGACGGCGAGGTGGCCACAGTCAATCGGGTTCTTGCTTGGCCGTGGGTTTGGCGGTAAGTCAAAAGCCCACGGTTGGGAAGGCGCCAACCGTGGCTATCGCTGCGAGGTCAAATTCTCAGGCTGGCGGCGGGGGCGGGCGCGATTCGAAATGGCAGATGGCAAATTTCAGATTGCCGATCCACAGATCCGGCGGTGGGAGCGGGCGCGATTTGAAAACCCAGATTTGAGATGACGGGCCGGAACGAAAAGACTCTGCCCCGGCTCGCCACTGCAGTCGTGTCGCTAAAATCACCTTGACAACGCCGACGCCGTTATAGACGCGCTACGTTCTTTTCACGTTCAATTTTTCGGCGTTTGCGCCCTTCCGACTTTTGCGACTGAACAATGAGCCGGAGACGAAGGGGAAAGCGTGAGAATTGTCACACGGCTGGCGACGGGTTTGTCGTGTGAGTCTGGGTCTGGCACGGGACACCCAGTGATAATCTCGGCGGAGCCGCCGCAGGCAGGAAATCTCTCAACAGAATCAACCTGCTGGTTGCAAAAGGGAACTTTTGGAGTAAGATGGCACAGTCCTCTGAAGTTAAGACACGCAACCAGTGAAGGGAGCATCAATGCGAACGACATTGACTCGCCGGAGCTTTTTAGGTGGTACACTTCTGGCTTGCCCCGGCCTTGCATACTTAAGGGCTGCGACATCCGCAAGAGCTATGGACTGGAAACTGGGAATCATCACGGACGAAATCTCCGAGAACCTCGAAGAGGCTCTCGGTTTCATTTCTCATTATTCTCTCGGTTACTGCGAGTTGCGGGACATGTGGCAGAAGAACATCATGAATCTGTCACAGGCGCAGTTCGACCGGGCGAAGAGCCTTGTTCAAAAATATCATCTGCAGGTGACCGATATCGGCTCGCCCCTTTTCAAGTACAACCTGCCGGAAATGCCTGCCCAAGCGGAAAAACGCGACACTTTTCGTGCCAACTTCACGGACGAGGACACCGGCCACCTGCTGCAGGAGTCCATCAAGCTGGCAAGGTTCTTTGGAACCCGAAAGGTAAGGATTTTCAGTTACTGGCGCGTGCCGGACCCCGAAAAGGCCTACCCGTACGTGCGCGATCGGTTGGCCAAGGCGGCCAAGGTCGCCGCCGAAAATGACATTGTCCTGATTATTGAAAACGAGCAGGAGTGTAACATCGGGACAGGTCAGGAGCTGGGCCGCATTATTCGCGACGTGAATTCTCCGAGCCTGCGCGGGAACTGGGATCCTGCCAACGCCGCCATGCTCCACGAGATTCCTTATCCTGACGGATATAATCACGTACGCGGCCTTTTCCCGCACATGCACATCAAGGACGTCAAAAAGGGCCAGGACGGCAAGCTGGAGTGGGCGCCCGTCGGCGGAGGTTTTATCGATTGGAAGGGGCAATTTGAGGCGCTCCGTCGAGACCATTTTGAGGGGGACATGTCGCTTGAAGCTCATTACCTGCGTCCCGACGGAAACAAAGTGGAAAGCACCCGCGAATCACTAATGGGTCTTTTCAAGGTGATCAAGGAAACCGCCTGACCCGGCGTTCGGCCCGGTGAGGCTTGCGGACCTCCGGGCAGGTAGAGAAAAACGGAGCGGCTCCGTCGATCGCGGTTCCCGGGGAGGGAATCGTCAGCTACGGACGGTGAGCGACGGGGAGTCAGGAGTTGCTTCAGTCTCGATGAAACCGCGACGAAAGAACTATGTTTTCTGCGCGCACGGACTGGCTTCTGACACCCAACCGCCTCACCCGGCAGCTTGAAGAGCGTCGGCGGCAAGGGCTGCCTGTCCTAGACCTGACAGAGTCAAATCCCACCCGTTGCGGCTTTGCGGCCGATCGAGAAATCCTTGAGTCACTGCAGGATCCGCGGTCTCTGATCTATGAGCCCGATCCTCGTGGGCTTCTCTGCGCACGCCAGGCCATATGTGAATACTATGCGAGCCGCGGCGTTGCTGTGCGTCCGGAACAGGTTTTCTTGACCACCAGCACCAGCGAAGCCTATACCTACGTTTTTCGACTGCTCGCCGACCCCGGTGACAAGGTGCTTGTTCCTCAGCCGAGTTACCCGCTCTTTGACTTTCTAGCCGGCATCAACGACCTCGAGGTTGTTTCCTACCCGCTGCTCTACGATCATGAATGGCGCATCGACTTGGACGCCGTGCGGGATAGCTGGCGGCCCGGGACCAAGGCCATGATCGTGGTTCATCCGAACAATCCCACGGGTTCTTTTGTCCAATCCAGTGAACTGGCCTTTCTGACTGGTTGTTGCCGGAAGAACCAGGGCGCGCTGATCGCGGATGAAGTCTTTGCGGATTATGCATTCCAGTCCGACGCGCAGCGCGTGAACTGCCATGCCGCAGCCTCGGAAGCCCTGACCTTTACCCTGAGCGGGTTGTCGAAAATTTCGGCACTGCCCCAGATGAAACTCGGCTGGGTGGTGGCGAGCGGGCCCGAGAAGGAATTGAAGATTGCCCTGGAACGCCTGGAGGTGATCGGGGACACGTATCTATCCGTGAGCGCGCCGATTGCTAACGCCTTGCCCACGTTTCTGGAGCTTCGAAAGACGGTTCAACCAAAAATCATGGAGCGGTTGCGTTCCAATTTGAGCTGGCTCGACCGGGCGGCAGGCTCCTGTTCGAAGGTCGCACGGCTTAACACCGAAGGTGGCTGGTACGCAATTTTAAAAGTGCCCGAAGTTCTGAGCGACGAAGAGTGGGCGGTGGAGTTTCTTACGAAGGAAGGAGTTCTGGTTCATCCCGGCCATTTTTACGATTTTCCCGGCGAGGGCAGCCTGGTTGTCAGCCTTCTAACCGACGAGGCAGCTTTTCAGGAAGGTGCGGGGAGGATTCTGGCGCACATTTCGAAAAGCAGTTAGACTGATATCGAACAGGGCTCTCGCACCGGTGACAGCGCAAAAACATTGTTATGAATGAGAAAGCCACAAAACCGAATTTTGGGGGCCTGGAAGTTGCGGCTTTTGAGAGCCGTAGGTCCGCGGAGATCGCGAAACTCATCTCCTGTTACGGAGGCGTCCCGCGCGTCGGCCCCAGCATGAGGGAAATCCCGCTGGAGGATAACCCTGCGGCTTTCGAATTTGCGGAAAAGCTCTTTGCCGGGAAGATTCAAGGCGTCATTTTTATGACCGGCTTCGGTGCGCGAACCCTGTTTGAGGCTCTTCAGTCCCGCTACGCGCTTGAAGAAATCGTTCACGGCCTTTCAACAACAACGGTTGTGGCTCGGGGGCCCAAGCCGGCCCAGGTGCTCCGCGAATACGGAGTGCCGATCACCATCGTTGTTCCGGAACCTAACACATGGCGGGAAATCCTGCAGGAATTGGACGAGAACCCTCGCAGCTTCACCCTCAGTGGCAGCACCGCGGCCGTTCAGGAATACGGCGTGCCCAATGAGGCTTTCCTTGAGGAACTGAGATCCCGCGGCGCTGTGGCGCTGCGAGTTCCGGTCTATCGCTGGGCGCTTCCCGAGGACCTGGGCCCGCTCAAAGCCACCCTGGATGCCATCCTGGAGGGGCGTGCGCGGGTTGTGCTTTTCACCAGCCGCAACCAAGTGGCTAACGTTCTTCAGGTGGCTACTGAGCAAGCATTCGCGGACCAATTGATGGAAGCCCTCCGGCGGTCGGCCGTGTGCTCGATCGGCCCCACCTGCAGCGAGGCGCTGGTTGCGCAGGGCATCCCGGTAGACGTGGAGGCGGCGCCTCCCAAGATGGGTGCCCTAGTTCTTGAAGCCGCACGCCACGCCCGCGAAGTGCTCGTCCAGAAAGATTCTGGCGCGCGGGTATCGGGGGTGTCGACGAGGCCTAACGGTGTGGGCTCGATGGTTGCCAGCGCTGCGGCCGTGATCGAGCCGGCGCCGGGAGGGCCTGGTCAAGCCACGGTTGATGCGTGGAAAGATTCGCGTTTTATGAAGGCCTGCCGCCGCGAACCGGCGGATGCCACGCCCATCTGGCTGATGAGGCAGGCGGGGCGTTTCATGAAAGAGTATCGCGAGCTTCGGGCGCGCGTTCCTTTTCTGGAACTCTGCAAAAACCCGGACCTGGTCGCTGAGGTGACCGTGGGCGCAGCACGCAAGCTCGGAGTGGATGCCGCGATCATTTTCGCCGACCTGCTTCTCATCATCGAACCTCTGGGCCTGGAACTCGAATACGAAAAAGGCGAAGGCCCCGTTGTGAGGCCTGCGATTCGTGAACCGGAGGATGTCGATCGGCTACGGATTGTCGAACCGGAAGATTCTCTCGGCTATCTCTATGAAGCCATCAGGAGGACACGCGCGGCGCTTCCTCGAGACCTGCCTCTCATTGGCTTCGCGGGGGCCCCTTTCACGGTGGCCTCCTACATGATCGAGGGTGGAGCTTCCAAGAGTTTCCGGCATACGAAGACCTTGATGTATCGCGACCCGGGAGCGTGGCGCGCGCTGATGGAGCGACTGGGCCGCGAAATTGCCAAGTACGTGAACGCGCAAATTGCCGCTGGCGTTCAGGCTGTGCAGATTTTCGACACCTGGGTCGGTTGCCTGGGATCCGAAGACTACCGGAGATTCGTTCTGCCTTATACGCGCCTGCTGATGCAGGGGATTACTCCGGGCACGCCTATTATTCATTTTGGAACAGGCACGGGGATTTTTCTTGAAGAGATGCGCGATGCCGGTGGCGACATTATCGGACTCGATTTCCATGTAGAGCTTGGAAAGGCCTGGGACCGGCTGGGCGACCGGGTGGGCGTCCAGGGCAATTTGGACCCCGTGGCGCTCTATGCCGATTTGCCTTTCATCAAGCGGCGCGTTCAGGAGATTCTGGCTCAGGCGGCGGGACGCCCCGGCCATATTTTTAACCTGGGCCATGGAATTCTGCCGGACACGCCCGAGGAAAATGTCATTTCGCTGGTGAAGATGGTTCACGAGTTGAGTTCGCGTCGGAACTGAAAGTTACGGAAACAACCTTCGAAAGAATTGAGGCTGCGGTGCCAACTGAAAATTCAAAATCTTCAGATCATTCGGGCTGGGCGGTTCTGTTGCTGGCGCACGGCGCCCCTCACCGCCTCGGCGACATTCCTGAATTCCTTCTGAATGTGCGCGGCGGTCGCGGATTGCCGGGAAAAGCTGTGCAGGAAATTATTGATCGTTACGCCCAGATTGGCGGAGGATCACCGCTGCTGAAGATCACCACCCAGCAGGCCGAGGGACTGGCAAAAGCTTTGGGATTGCCTGTGTATGTCGGGATGCGCAACTGGGAGCCTTATATCGAAGATGCTGTGCGGAAGTTGACGGAGGACGGAGCAGACCGGGTGGTGGTTGTCTGTCTTGCGCCGCAGAATTCGCGCACCAGTATCGGCCTTTATCGCAGTTACCTATCGAAGGCCGTGGACAAGGTTGCGCCGGGGCTGCAAGTAGAGTTTGTAGAGAACTGGCATAACCATCCAGGGCTGGTCGCCGCTTTCCGCGAAAGGGTTTCCTCTGCTCTTGCCCGAGCCGAAGCCGAAGCCGGCCAGCCGGTGCCGCTGATTTTCACCGCCCACAGTGTTCCCGTAAGGACGATCGAGGAAGGTGACCCCTATGAAAGCCAGGTGAAGGAGACTGCGCAACTGGTGGCGCAGGCAATGGGCTTGCGAGATTACCGCGTGGCCTTTCAAAGTCAGGGGATGACATCGGAGCCCTGGATAGGTCCGACGGTCGAGTCTCTGATTGACGAACTCGCTGGCCAAGGGCATCGGCACGTGGTGCTGGCTCCCATTGGATTTGTGTCCGATCATGTGGAAATCCTTTACGACATTGACTTCGTTTTCCGCGAGTATGGAAAGAAAAAGGGGATTGCCGTCGTGAGGTCGGAATCGCTCAATGACAGCACTCTTTTCACCCAGGCTTTGGTTTCTATTGTTTCAAGTCGAATTGAGATTGTGGCTGGCAGGTCCTTGTGAGTTATAACGAAGGATCCTTTCGTCGCGTCGCCATTGTGGGCGGTGGTATTTCAGGCCTTACCGCTGCTTATACTTTTGCCCAGGCCCGGGAAAAGGGCGCCCCAATATCAGAGTTCCTGATTGAAGGCAACGACAGGCTGGGCGGAGTTATCCGCACGGACCACCTTGAAGGATTTGTGCTCGAAGGAGGCCCGGACAGTTTTATCTCCGAGAAGCCGGAGGCTGCCGCGCTGTGCCGGGAATTGGGGCTTGGGAATTCGCTGATCGGTTCAAACGACAGTGACCGACATACTTATATTCTACATAATGGCAACCTGGTCCCGCTTCCGGAGGGCCTGATGCTGCTGGCGCCAACGCGCGTCTGGCAAACTCTGGCCTCGCCCCTGCTTCCTTTAAGTGGCAAGGTGATGGTCGCCACGGAGTGGTTTGTAACACCCACGAAGCCCCGCAATGCCGATGAATCAATCGCCACTCTTGTCCGCCGCCATTTCGGCAAGGCGATGGTGGACAACATCGTCGAGCCGCTGCTCGCCGGCGTCTATGGCGGGGACGCCGGGTCGTTGAGCGTCGAATCGGTTCTTCCCCGATTCCGTGAAATGGAGCAGCGGTACGGCAGCTTGATCCGGGGCGCCTCTGCGGCGAAAAGGCAGTGGAGGAAAGCGCAGAAGAGAAAAGCTTCACGCACGCCCGGAGATCAGAATTTTACGTCGCTTTTTGTGACTTTAAGGGACGGGCTTGGCGAGCTTATCAAGGCTCTGGAAGCGCGCCTGGACCCTTCGCGCGTCCATCTTAGCCAACGCGTCATCGCGATTGAGAGGGTTGAGCCGCACTGGAAAAGCCCTTACAGAATTCGTTGTGAGGGCGGTCAGGCTTACGAAACGGATGCCATCGTCCTGGCACTTCCTGTGCATGAGTGCGCGAAATTCTTAACCCCTCTCAACCCTGACCTTGCGAACGCCTTCAGTGCCATCCCTTATAGTTCCGCAATCACCGTCAACCTGGCTTATGAGGAAGCCTTGGCGTCGTTGCCTCCCGGGTTTGGCTTCCTGGTTCCCCGCAAGGAACCGAGCCGCCTTCTGGCCTGTACTTTCGTGCACAGGAAATTTCCTCACCGCGCTCCTGAAGGCAAGGCCCTGCTTCGTTGTTTTCTCGGAGGCTCTCGCGACCCGGAAGTGTTCGAGCTTTCCAACAACGAGGTCATTTTAAACGTCCGGCGGGAGCTTCGAGCCATTTTGGGCCTCGACGTGCCGCCGTTGTTTTCTCAAATCTCGCGCTGGCCTTCCGCGATGGCGCAGTATAACGTGGGGCATGAAGACAGGATCATGCGAATCACTAACCTGATTCAGAAGTATCCGCGGATTTACCTGGCTGGTAACGCCTATTCCGGAATCGGGTTGTCGGATTGCATTCGTACCGGAAGGGAAGCCGCGCAGCACGCAATGGATATGTGAATATTCGTTGCACAGGCGGCGTGCTTCGGAAGCAACAACGACCGCCATCGCCATCTTGTAAATATAATGGTTCCTGAAGCTGGAAAGGGGCAATTCCCCTGCGGCTAAGTTTGTAACAGAAGTTTAATCAAACACAAGAGATTTATGTGTGGTATAATCGCCGGTTCGATTATGCCGGTAGTAATTATCAGGGCCATCATAGATATTCTATAGGCCGCCCGGACCCGAAATGACAGGCAGTGGATGGAGCCGGACAAGCAAATCTACCGAGCAACGGAAGAGAAGGGGAGAGGTTCGAAGTCTTAGAGACCTCGAACGCTTTTCCCGTCTCGCAATCGTCGACTGCGGCATCAGCGAAAAGTCCGATAGGACTTGAGTGTTCGAATTCCCGACGATTTACCTTCGGGATCGCATCTAATAGAATTTTGCAGCGGAGATTTGAGTCAGAATGGTGCTCTGGCCTTTTGTAGTGTTCTTTATCATCGTCCTTATCATTCCTGCGGGGATGATTGCTCTGTCTCATGTCCTGGGCCAGCGGCACTCGGAGCATGCAACCGGATCACCCTATGAAGCCGGCATCGTTTCGGAGGGCTCGGCGGAGGCTCGCTTTTCCATAAAGTTTTACCTTGTTGCAATGTTCTTTGTCGTTTTTGATTTAGAAGCGGTATTTATTTTTTCCTGGGCCATTGCAGCACGTGAGGTCGGATGGGCCGGCTACCTGGAGATACTGTTCTTCGTTATTATCCTGGTTGCCACGCTCGCGTATCTGTGGCGGCTGGGTGCGCTGGACTGGGGACCGAGGACCCAGAGGAAGGCGCATTAGAAGCTGTCTGGAGCAAGGCTTATGAAGTGGTCGATTACCAAGCCGCAACTGACAATGCCGTTGACTGATACGGCTCCTTCGCCTTTCGAGGAGCATGTCCGGAAGAGTCTGATCATGACTCGCCTTCAGGACCTTGTTGCCTGGGGCCGGAAAAATTCGATCTGGCCCTTCGCCTTTGGGCTTTCTTGCTGTTTTGTTGAGATGGCTACCAGCATTACCAGCCGTTACGATATCTCGCGCTTCGGGGCCGAAGTCATCCGCGGAACGCCGAGAGAAGCGGATCTGATGGTGATTGCGGGAACCCCGTTTATCAAGATGGCTCCCGTCATCCAACGTCTTTACGAGCAGATGATGGAGCCGCGCTGGGTGATTTCCATGGGATCATGCGCCAACTCGGGCGGCATGTATGACATTTATAGTGTTGTCCAAGGTGTGGACAAATTTCTTCCGGTGGACGTTTATGTCCCGGGGTGTCCGCCTCGCCCTGACGCTTTTCTGGAGGGCATAACTCTATTGAGCAAGCTTGTGGGCACGGAGCGACGCCCGTTGAGCTGGGTAGTGGGACCGCAGGGCGTTGAGCGTGTTCCCATGCCTTCCCGGCGTGACCTGAAGCGGAGCGATAGGCAAAAGGCCACATTATTGCGTCCGCCCAGCGAGATCTGAACTGCGCACCTTATATGATCGCTAACGCAACTATCCTACAAGAGCTTCAAGAAAAGTTTGGCGAAGCATCTATCGCTCCGCAACCGGCTCGCGACCACGTGCCAACCTTCTGGACGCCGAAAGAAAAGGTTCACGAGGTCGTTCAGTATCTCAAAAATGAAGCCGCCAGACCCTACAGGATGCTCTATGACATCACGGCCATCGACGACCGTGTTCGGACGCATCGCGAGGGTCTGCCGGCAAGCGATTTCACCGTTGTCTACCATCTGTTATCCTTCGACCGGAACGAATATATCCGCATCAAAGTTGCCCTCAAAGAAGATTCCCTAAACCTTCCCACCATCACCGACATCTGGCCTGCAGCCAACTGGTTCGAGCGGGAAGTCTGGGATATGTTCGGCATCAAATTCGACGGGCATCCCTTCCTGGCGCGAATTCTGATGCCGAAAACCTGGGTTGGGCATCCGCTGCGCAAAGACCATCCGGCGCGGGGCACGGAAATAGGTCCCTTCAGCCAAACACATGAGAAGGAACAGGCTGAACAGGAAGCGATGCGTTTCCGTCCGGAAGAATGGGGCATGAAGCGCGGCGAGGATGGCACGGATTTTATTTTTCTGAACGTTGGCCCACAGCACCCGGGAACTCATGGCGTCCTTCGCGTGGTGGTTCAGCTCGACGGAGAAGTGATTGTCGATTGTGTTCCGGAAATAGGATTCCATCACCGGGGCGCGGAGAAGATGGGCGAGCGCCAAACCTGGCACACTTTTATTCCTTACACCGACCGCATTGACTACCTGGGCGGCGTGATGAATGAGCTTGCCTACCTGACGGCTTTTGAGAAACTGGCGGGTATCGAAGTCCCACCGCGTGGACAAGTGATCCGCGTGATGATGTGCGAGTTATTCCGGATCATCAGCCACTTGGTCTGGTATGGAACCTTCGCGCAGGATTTGGGCCAGATGTCGCCGGTGTTTTATTGCTTTAATGACCGCGAGCGCGCCTTTGACATTATCGAAGCGGTATGCGGCGCTCGCATGCATCCCGTCTGGTTTCGGATTGGCGGAACGTCGCTCGACCTGCCGAATGGCTGGGAAGGTATGTTCCGCGATTTCCTCAAATATATGCCTCCCCGCCTTGCCGAGTACGACCGGACGGTGATGAAGAACAGAATTTTCAAGGCGCGGACGCAGGGCGTGGGCGTTATGACTGTGGATCAGGCCATTGAATGGAGTGTGACCGGTCCGATGCTCCGAGCCGCGGGGCTGGAATGGGACTTCCGGAAAAAGCAGCCCTATTCCGGCTATGAGAATTTCGAGTTTGATATTCCGACGGGTACGCACGGCGACTGCTATGACCGTGCCGTGGTCCACGTTGAAGAAATGCGCCAGAGCCTCCGGATCATCCAGCAGTGTGTTGATAACATGCCGGAAGGGCCTTACAAATCTGACCATCCGCTGGCCATCCCGCCGCGGAAAGAGCGCACGATGCACGACATCGAAACTCTGATTACGCACTTTCTGGGCGTAAGCTGGGGCCCGGTTGTTCCGCCCGGCGAGGCGCTGGGAGCAATCGAGGCGACGAAAGGGAATAACGGCTATTACCTGGTCAGCGACGGCAGCACCTATTCTTACCGGACCAGAATTCGCGCCCCTTCGTTTGCGCATATGCAGACTCTTCCTCTGCAATGCCGCGGATTGCTGGTTCCGGATTTGCTCGCCATTCTGGGAAGCATTGACTTTGTCCTGGCGGATATTGACCGATAAGGAGCTTGAAAAGCGTGTTAAGTCCTGATGAGCGACAGGAGATCGTAGCGGAGTTCGAGAATTATCCGGACAAACGCGCCCTCACCATTGACGCCATGAAGATCGTCCAGAAACATCGGGGGTGGGTTTCCGACGAGGCGCTCAGGGACATTTCGGACCTGCTGGAAGTCTCGGTCGACGAACTGGACAGCGTGGCCACGTTCTATAACCTGATTTACCGCAAGCCGGTCGGGCGTCACGTGATCTTGGTCTGCGATAGCATCAGTTGTTGGATCATGGGTTATGACCGGCTGCGGGACCACCTGATGACCCGGCTGGGTATTAAGATGGGAGAGACAACCGCGGATGGGCGGTTTACGCTGCTTCCGATTGTTTGTCTTGGAACCTGTGACCATGCACCGGCCATGATGGTGGACAGCGATCTGCACCGGGACCTGGATACGGATAAGATCGACAGCATTCTCGAACAGTACAAGTAGAACCGATATGGAGAAAGTTCTCACAAAAGATGTTCCACCCGATGGCTCGGCCCTCGATGTCAAAGGGTATGAACGGGCGGGTGGATATCAGGGCCTGCGTAAGGCGCTGAAAATGGCGCCCAAGGAAGTCGTTGAGATTGTCAAGCAATCGAACTTGCGGGGCCGCGGCGGCGCCGGCTTTCCGACGGGATTGAAGTGGAGCTTTGTGCCCCAAGGGGAAGGTGCTCCTCATCCGAAATACCTTTGCGCCAATGCTGATGAAATGGAGCCGGGCACTTTCAAAGACCGCCTGCTCATGGAATCAACCCCGCATCAACTGATCGAAGGAATGGTTTGTGCTGCATATGCGATTGAGGCTGACGTTGCCTACATCTTCCTGCGCGGCGAGTACATCCTGTCGGCAGAACGCCTGAGAAAAGCACTGGCCGAGGCTTACGCCAATCACTACCTGGGCAAGAACATTCTGGGCTCGGGCTACAACCTTGAGATGCATTTGCACCTCAGCGGCGGACGGTACATGTGCGGCGAGGAGACCGGGCTGCTGAACGCGCTTGAAGGGAAGCGCGCCAACCCGCGTACCAAGCCGCCATTCCCGCAGGTTTCAGGGCTTTTTGGCAAGCCCACCATCGTGCAGAATATCGAAACGCTTTGCAATGTCCACCACATCATCAACAACGGTCCCGATTGGTTCAAAGGTTTGAGCAAGTCCGCAGATGCCGGGACAAAGCTCTATGGCGCCAGCGGAAAAGTCAAACATCCCGGCCTATGGGAACTTCCCATGGGCACCAGCGTTCGCGAAATTCTGGAAGAGCATGCCGGTGGGATGAAGGAAGGCCTGAAGTTCCGGGGCCTGCTGCCGGGTGGGGCCTCGACGGACTTTCTTGTTGAAGAACACCTTGATTTGAAGATGGACTTCACTGAAATCCAGAAAGCCGGCAGCCGCATGGGTACCGGAACGATGATTGTTCTCGACGATCGAACATGCCCGGTTGGGTTTGTGAAGAACCTTGAGCACTTTTTCGCCCAGGAATCATGCGGCTGGTGCACGCCATGCTGGAGCGGGCTTTCGTGGGCCGAAAAAATGCTGCAGAGCATCGAAGACGGGCAGGGGCAGGAATCGGATCTCGAAAGGCTGGAATTTATATGCCGGTTTGCGGCCCCTGGAAACACGTTTTGTGCTCTTGCTCCCGGTGCTGTGGAGCCTTTGCAGAGCGGTTTGAAGTACTTCCACGAGGATTTTGAGCGGCACATCCGTGAAAAGCGGTGTCCTTGGAGATAGCAGTGGCGAAGATCTGGGTCGACGACAAATGGTACGAGGTAAACCCGGACCAAAGTCTTCTTCAGGCTTGCCTGGAGCTGGGTTTTGATCTGCCGTACTTTTGTTGGCATCCGGCCCTGGGTTCGGTTGGAGCCTGCCGACAGTGCGCCGTCAAGCAGTTCAAGGATGAGAATGACATCACAGGGCGGATCGTGATGTCCTGCATGACGCCTGCCTCCGAAGGTTCACGAATCTCCGTTAAGGACCCGGACGCGGCGGCTTTTCGAGCGGGAGTGATCGAAGGGTTGATGCTGAACCATCCCCACGATTGTCCGGTTTGTGACGAAGGCGGCGAATGCCACCTTCAGGATATGACGGTGATGACCGGCCACAATTACCGCCGGACTCCTTATCCCAAGCGTACCTTCCGCAACCAGTATCTCGGTCCCCTGGTCAATCATGAGATGAACCGCTGCATTCAGTGCTACCGATGTGTGCGCTATTACCGGGAGTACGCCGGCGGGACTGACCTGCAGGTTTTTGGTTTGCGGAATATCGCGTTTTTCGGTCGGCAGGAAGACGGAATCCTGGAAAACGAATTTGCCGGCAATCTTGTCGAGATCTGCCCGACGGGCGTTTTTACGGACAAAACGCTCAAGCAGCACTACACGCGCAAATGGGACCTGCAGATGGCTCCCTCGGTGTGTGTGCACTGCGGCCTTGGATGCAGCACTTCCGCCGGCGAACGTTACGGAACGCTGCGCCGCATCCTGAACCGGTATAACGGCGAGGTAAACGGATATTTCCTGTGCGACCGCGGCCGCTTCGGCTACGAATTTGTTAACAGCGAGCAAAGAGTAAGGCAGGCGCTCTCGCGCCAGGACGGCAAGTTAAAAGCCCTTGCCAAGGCAAAGGCTGTCGAGCAAGTGAGCGGTGTCCTGAAGGGAAATGACAAGGTGATTGGCATCGGGTCGCCGCGCGCCTCGCTCGAATCCAATTTTGCGCTGCGGAGTCTTGTCGGGTCCGACAGGTTCTTCAGCGGCATGTCCGATGAGTCCTCCCATCTGGTTTCCATGATGGCGGAGATCCTGCGTCAAGGGCCGGCGCGGTCGCCGTCCCTCCGCGACATCGAGCTTTCTGATGCCGTGCTGATCCTCGGCGAAGACGTCAACAATGTGGCCCCGAGAATAGCCCTGGCTCTGCGCCAGTCGGTCCGCCAGCAGCCCATGGAAATGACCGACAAGATGAAGATTCCCCGGTGGCTGGATCACGCGGTTCGCGAAGCTATTCAGCACGATAACGGGCCACTGTTTATAGCCACGCCCAACGCTACGCGGCTGGATGACGTCGCCACGGAGAGTTATCGTGCTGCGCCGGATGACATTGCGCGGCTGGGCTTTGCTGTGGCTCGAGTTCTCGACTCTCAATCGCCTGCCGTGGCGGATCTTTCGAACGAGCTTCAGTCATTGGCTGGGCATATCGCCCAGGCCCTCAAGACGGCGAAACGACCGCTGGTTGTCGCTGGCCCGAGCACCAAGAGCGAGGCGGTGATTCAAGCTGCTGCAAACGTGGCGAGGGCGCTGTCAAAGGATGGCAAGGTGGCTGGCCTGAGCTTCACCATGCCGGAAGCGAACAGTCTGGGGCTGGGACTGATGGGTGGCGGTAACCTCAGTGCGGCCTTTAGGGCAGTTGAGGAAGGCAAAGCGGATACCGTCATTGTCCTGGAAAACGATTTATACTTGAGGACTTCAGCCAAATCCGTGGATGACTTTATGGAGGGGGTCCGGCACATGATCGTTCTGGACCACCTGGCGACGCCGACCACCTCCAAAGCAGAGTTTGTGCTGCCGGCGGGTGCGTTTGCCGAATCCGATGGAACCTTCGTCAATAACGAAGGACGCGCCCAGCGGTTTTTCCAGGCTTACCTTCCGAAGGACGATATTCAGGAGAGCTGGCGGTGGCTGGTCGAGATCATGAAGGTCGCTGGCCACCCCGAGGCGGGTTCCTGGAAAGTGTTCGACGATCTGGTTTCAGCCACGGCCAGTGCCATCCCGGCGCTGGCAAAGATCACCGAAGCAGCGCCCACTTCGAAATTCCGGGTGGTCGGAGAAAAGATTCCGCGTTCTCCCCATCGGTATAGCGGCCGGACGGCCATGCTGGCCAATCTGAATGTGAGCGAGCCAAAGCCGCCCGATGACCCGGATTCCGCGCTGGCCTTTTCAATGGAAGGCTACCCGGACCAGCCCCCTTCGTCCCTGACTCCGTTCTTTTGGGCTCCCGGCTGGAATTCCATCCAATCGGTGAATAAGTTCCAAAGCGAGATTAACGGACCGATGCGCGGCGGAGATCCGGGCGTGCGGCTGATTGAGCCTCCTCTGGGCGGAAGCGGGTTGTATTTTTCGGCGCCGCCGAAAGCTTTCGAGGGTCGGCCGGATGAATGGTTGCTGGTGCCGCTCTATCACATCTTTGGCTCTGAGGAATTAAGCTGTATGGCCCCGGCGATTGCTCAATTAGCACCCAAGCCGTACATTGCTCTGAGCGCCGCGGACGCCGAGCGGCTGCAGGTCAAGGAAGGCGATCCGGTCGAACTCAATTTGGCCGGGGCTGCACAGCGGCTTCCAGTTCTGGTTCAGCATGATTTGCCGAAAGGGGTTGCGGGACTTCCGGCAGTCCTGGTTCCGCTGGAGGGATCCGGGCTGCCAGCCTGGACCAGGCTTTCACGATCATGAATACAACGATCTTCTACATTATCGTTATCGCCGTTGTTCTTCTCATACCCTTGAATCTGGCGGCAGTCTTGATCTGGCTGGAGCGGCGCCTGCTGGCCCTCTGGCAGGATCGCTACGGACCGAATCGCGTCGGGCCTTTCGGGCTGCTTCAATCTGTGGCGGACATGGTCAAGATCTTTTTCAAGGAAGATTGGATCCCTCCTTTTGCGGACAAGGCCGTTTTTGTGATTGCGCCCGGGATTATCGTGGTGACCGTCCTTTTAACATTTGCGGTGATTCCTTTTGCACCGTCGTTTGTCGTCGCGAACCTGAATATCGGAGTGTTGTTCTTCCTCGGGTTGTCGTCGCTCGGTGTTTATAGCGTAGTGCTCGCGGGCTGGTCCTCTTCCAGCAAGTACTCATTGCTTGGTGCCTTGCGCGCTTCGGCACAGATGTTGAGCTACGAAGTGTTCATGGGTCTGGCCATGATGGGAACGGTGCTGCTGGCCGGCTCGTTCAACCTTTCGGACATCGTCGAAGCTCAGCACGCCGTCTGGTTTGTTATCCCGCAGTTTCTTGGCTTTGTGCTATTCCTGATCGCCGGCATTGCGGAAACACGGCGTCTGCCTTTCGACTTGCCGGAGGCAGAAAGCGAACTGGTTGCCGGATTCCATTCCGAATACTCCGGTATGAAATTCGGCATGTTTTTCGTCGGTGAATACATGGGGATCATTCTGATCTCCTGCATGATTACGTTGCTGTATTTTGGGGGGTGGATGGGCCCTGTGCTGCCTGCAGGCGTCTGGTTCGCTCTGAAGGTATTGTTCTTTATCGTCTTTTTCATCCTGCTGCGAGCCGCTTTGCCGCGGCCCCGGTTTGACCAGTTGATGTCTTGGGGATGGAAAATCATGCTGCCGCTTGCGCTGGCAAACTTGCTGGTGACGGGCGCCATCGTGCTTGCCTTCAAATGGGAC
>JAKASH010000651.1 GCA_021828225.1 Acidobacteriota bacterium
TCCTTCCAGTTATTTTTTCCCGCCAAAGCACTTAAGAATTGTGTATCAACGAGACTTTGATATAATCCTGCCGTTTTAAGCCTATGACTGAGAAACGCTGGCAGCACATCATTCCGGTCGCTTTTATCATGTACACGATCGCCTTCGTTGACCGGACGAACATCTCGCTCGCGTTGCCCTCGATCAGTCACGATCTCCACATGAATCCAGCGCAGGCTGGCAGCGCGGCCGGCATCTTCTTCTGGGGCTACCTCCTGCTCCAGATTCCGGGCGGGTATCTTGCCGAGCACTGGAGCGCCAAACGGTTCATCAGCATCCTGCTGGTTTTATGGGGCCTGGCGGCAATCGTGTGCGGCCTGGTTCGTACCGGCGAAGAGTTCTGGCTGATGCGATTTGTGCTGGGTGTTGCAGAAGGCGGAGTGTGGCCGGCCACCCTGGTCCTGCTGGCGCACTGGTTTCCACGTGGGGAGCGCGCGCGCGCTAATGCTTACTGGATGTTATGCCTGCCGACGGCTGTGGTCATTTCATCGCCGATTTCGGGTTGGATTCTCGGCCGCTGGGGTTGGCGGGCCATGCTCATCTCGGAAGGGGCCATTCCTTTTGTGTGGCTGGTCATCTGGCTGATGTTTATCGAAGACCACCCGCGTCAGGCCAGGTGGATTTCGAGCGACGAGCGGGGTTTTCTGGAAACCACGCTGGGACGCGAGTCCGCGGAACTGGATCCTGCGAGGCCAGAACCGTTTTTCAAGTTGTTGATGCGGCCCCAGGTTTTCCTGATGGTCGTCATCTATTTTCTGCTCAACAGCGGCAACTATGGATACCTTTTCTGGCTGCCGAGCGCACTCGAGAGTGAAAAACATCTGAGCAGTTTTGTAGTGGGCGTTCTCTTTGCGATTCCCTTTGTGGTGACAGGTATCGGAATGGTATTGATCTCGCGGCATTCCGATAAGAGGCACGAGAGGAAAGGGCACGTTGCAGGGGCGCTCGCCTGGGGCGGCCTATTTCTGCTGGCAAGTGTTCTGCTGAGCCCGCACTCGTTTGTTCTTTCTTTTCTCGCCATTGTGGTGGTGGGTGCAGGATCGTACGGGGCGCTTGGGCCATTTTGGGCCATTCCTTCAGAAACCTTGCCGAGTTCGGTCAGCGGGTCCGCCATGGGTTTGATCAATGCGCTTGGCAACCTGGGCGGCTACTTCGGACCCGTGGTTGTGGGCTACCTGGACAAAAGGACCGGAAATTTCGTTTACGGATTTGGCGCCCTGGGCGTTGGATTTATTGTGGCCGCGCTGCTCAGTTCGCTTGTTCGCACCTCGCGGAAAGCGCCCACTGTGGCGGGCAGGGAAGTATAAGCGCATTTTGGTAAGAACCGAAAGGCAGCTTTGGCCCGGGGTTCTTCACCGCAACCATTCGATAGCGAGATCAGGAGGATCGGTCGTGAGAGAACGAGAAGATCAAGCTGTAGATTTTAACGTCGATGATGTGTGCCGGCGTTTTTCAGCGATTTATACTGGCGCCATCTCTGATGTACTCGACGAAATGGATTACCGCCACCAGGTTTTGCCTTCTTCAATTCAGGCGATCGAGAGGGGACAGCGCGTGGCGGGCATTGCGATGCCGGTTGAAGGGCAGCCCACCGACAGCCTCGATCCCGAGGAGGTCTACATCCCGATTCTCCAGATGCTTGGCGACCTGCGGAACGGCGATGTGATTGTCTCGAAACCAAACGACAACGTCAGCGCGCACATCGGCGAACTTTCCTGCGAGACAGCCAAGTTCCGAGGCGCCCGAGGTGCGGTGATCGACGGCGGCGCACGCGACATCGATTATATCCTCAAGCTGGGATTTCCGGTGTTCTGCCGCTATCACACGCCGCAGGACGTGATCGGACGATGGAAGCTGGTCTCGTATGGAAATGAGATTAAGATCGGGGATGTGACGGTGCGGCGGGGCGACTTCATAGTTGGTGACAAGGATGGCGTGCTTGTCATTCCACGGGAGATGACGCTTCAGGTCCTCGAAAAATCTGAGGAAGTGATGAATACGGAAAACCTTGTCCGTAAAGCAATTCTACAGGGAGTGCATCCTGTTGATGCTTACCGGCAGTACGGACGTTTTTGAACGGGTCAGCGGGCGCTTGCGGTGGGTTGCGTATGTTCGGGCATAGAGATCACGCTCTCGAAAGGGTCAGTCCGGAGCGAAGACAAATTTTGCTTTGCCGCAAGGGCTTTGAGCCCTCGACGCGCGGAGTATGAACCAATCCTTTTCGGAAATACTCCCACGCGGTTTTGGGAGTGTCAGGCCATTTCTATTCGTATAAACAGGAGGTTACAATGTCAGACCGTCGTACCTTTATGCGTCAGGTTCTTGGAGGCAGTACCGCAATGGCAGTTTCAGGATTAGTTCCCTCGGGCCGCATACTGGGCGCTAATGATCGCGTTCGGTTTGGGCTGATTGGTGCCGGGGGGCGTGGAAAGGCGATTTTCAAGGCGGCAATCAAGGCGCCCAACACTGAGGCGGTAGCAGTTGCCGACGTTTACACACGACGTTTCGAAGAGGCCAAACGCATTGCTCCCGCAGTCAAAACCTATACCGATTTCCGGCGATTGCTGGATGACAAGAGCATCGATGCGGTGCTGATCGCAACGCCGCAGCATCAGCATGCACTGAATTTCGTTCCCGCCATCCAGGCGGGCAAGGATGTCTACCAGGAAAAGACCATGGCCTTCTGTCCTGATCACGCTCGCCGGATGCGACACGCCGTGTTGGCTTCAGACCGTGTAGTGCAGGTCGGAATCCAGTCAACCAGCAGCCCCGCCCAGGCGCGCG